>NZ_JACMYO010000102.1 GCF_020889685.1 Bradyrhizobium oropedii | reverse complement strand
CTAGAGCGTTTTCGAACGAAGCGGATTCCGGTTCGCGTGAAGACAACGCGTCAAACCAGAGTCTAGAACCCAAGCTGCGCCAAGTTGCCGCGCTTGCCCGACGGGCAAGCGGTCCCCTACGCTTGCTCACAAACAAGAGAGTCTGGGCAGGGGGCAAGCGCGTGAGAGCCAAGAGATTTTCCCGTCGTACGGTATTGTCGGGCGCGGCGGCATTGTCGGCTGCATCGATGCTGCCGCGTGCCAGTCTCGGCGCCGGTGACTGGCGGCCGACCGAGACGGTTCGGATCATCGTGCCGGCCGCGGCCGGCGGATCGACTGACGTGATGGGGCGTTTGCTGGCCGCGCATTTGCAGCCGCTCTGGGGCCAGTCGGTGGTGGTGGAGAATCGCTCCGGCGCCGGCGGCACCATCGGCACTTCAGAGGTCGCGCGCAGCAAGGGCGACGGCCACACCATCCTGATCGGCAATCCCGGCCCCAACGCGATCGCCTACAGCATCTTCCGCAACCTGACCTACAAGGCCGACCAGTTGCAGGCGGTCTCCAACATGATCCGGATCCCGAACATCGTCTCGGCGCATCCATCGACCGGCATCAAGTCGATCCCCGAACTGATCGCCTATTTGAAGAAGAACCCCGACAAGCTCACCTATGGCTCATCCGGCACCGGACAGAGCCCTCACCTCACCGGCGCCTGGTTCCTGCAACTCACCGGGCTGAAGATGACCCATGTCCCGTTCCGCGGTGCCGGCCCCGCATTGCAGGCGGCGCTCGCCGGCGACATCCAGATCCTGTTCGACAACCTCTATCCCTCGCTGCCGCAGGTGCTGGACGGCAAGCTGAACGGGCTCTGCGTCACCACGCCCGAGCGCAGCGAGTCCGCGCCCAATCTGCCGGTCATGCGCGAAGGCGCGCCGGAGCTCGCCAAGTTCGACGTCGCGTCCTGGTTCGGCGTGTTCCTGCCGAAGACGGCGCCCGCGCCTGTCGTCGACGAGCTGAACCGTCAGATCAAGACGATGCTGGCGCGCGACGACGTCAGGAAGAACATCAGCGGCATGGGCGCGCGCGCCGACTACGGCACGCCGCAGCAATTCTCCGATTTCGTCGAGGCGGAGACGACGAAGTTTGCCGCCATCATCGAGAAGGAAGGGCTCCAGATGGAGGTCAAGTGACAGCCTCTGTCACTAGGACGACTTGTTGATCTTCTTGACCTTGGCGTCGGTTGCTTCGATCGACATCGCCAGTTCCAGGATCGCCTTCGACAGCAGCTCGATGGCCTCCTTTTGATCCTGCGACTTGGAGGCGCGGAGCGCATAGTTCCGTGCGGATGAGAGCGACATCGATTGATCTCCGTGTTGTTTGCGTCTGGTTCTCGGCGGATATCGTTGGCGGACGGCACGTCCACCGTCATTGCGAGGAGCGATAGCGACGAAGCAATCCACTTCTCCGCTGTGGAGGGATGGATTGCTTCGCTCCGCTCGCAATGACGCTGCGACGTCTCGTGCCCCCCAAAAGCAGAACCCCCGCGGTCTTTCCGCGGGGGTTTCGCTTGGTCAGATCGCGCCGCTCAGTGCGCCAAAATCGCCAGCAGCAGCAACGCCACGATGTTGGTGATCTTGATCATCGGGTTGACCGCCGGGCCGGCCGTATCCTTGTAGGGATCGCCCACGGTGTCGCCGGTCACCGCGGACTTGTGGGCGTCAGAGCCCTTTCCGCCGTAGTGGCCGTCCTCGATGTATTTCTTGGCGTTGTCCCAGGCGCCGCCGCCCGAGGTCATCGAGATCGCGACGAACAGGCCGGTGACGATGACGCCGAGCAGCATGGCGCCGACCGCGGAGAACGCCGCCGACTTGCCGGCCGCGCCGCCGCCCGCGATCGCATAGATCACGAAGTAGACGAAGATCGGCGACAGCACCGGCAGCAGGGACGGGATGATCATCTCCTTGATCGCCGCCTTGGTCAGCAGGTCGACCGCCTTGCCGTAGTCCGGCTTGTCGGTGCCCTGCATTATGCCGGGCTTCTCGCGGAACTGACGGCGCACCTCTTCAACGATTGCGCTGGCGGCACGTCCCACCGCCGTCATGCCCATCGCGCCGAACAGATACGGCAGCAGGCCGCCGAACAGCAGGCCCACCACGACGTAGGGGTTGTTGAGCGAGAAGTCGGGATTGACCCCCTTGAAGTAGAGGTGGTTGGCGGAGTCTGCGATGAAGAATTTGAGGTCCTGATTGTAGGCCGCAAACAGCACCAGCGCACCGAGACCGGCGGAGCCGATCGCGTAGCCCTTGGTCACTGCCTTGGTGGTGTTGCCGACCGCATCGAGCGCGTCGGTCGACTTGCGCACTTCCTTGGGCAGACCCGCCATCTCGGCGATGCCGCCAGCGTTGTCGGTGACCGGGCCGAAGGCGTCGAGCGCGACGATCATGCCGGCCAGCGCCAGCATGGTGGCGGTCGCGATCGCGATGCCGAACAGGCCGGCCAGGCTGTAGGTGACCAGGATCCCGGCGATGATGACGAGCGCGGGCAGCGCGGTCGCCTCCATCGAGATCGCCAGGCCCTGGATCACGTTGGTGCCGTGACCGGTGACCGAGGCCGCCGCAATCGACTTGACCGGGCGATAGTCGGTGCCGGTGTAATACTCGGTGATCCAGATGATCAGGCCGGTGACGACGAGGCCGACCACGCCGCACTCGAACAGCGCCATGCCGGTGTAGTCGACGCCATCGAGCTTGCCGAAGCCGATCAGCCAGTTGATCACGGCCGCGACGCCGACCAGCGACAGGATGCCGGTGGCGATCAGGCCCTTGTACAGGGCACCCATGATCGACTGGCTGGCGCCGAGCTTGACGAAGAAGGTGCCGATGATCGAGGTGATGATGCAGATGCCGCCGATCGCGAGCGGCAGCGTCATCATGTTCACCAGGATCGGCGTCTTGGCGAAGAAGATCGCCGCGAGCACCATGGTGGCGACCGCGGTCACCGCATAGGTCTCGAACAGGTCCGCCGCCATGCCGGCGCAGTCGCCGACATTGTCGCCCACGTTGTCGGCGATGGTGGCCGGGTTGCGCGGATCGTCCTCGGGGATGCCGGCCTCGACCTTGCCGACGAGGTCGCCGCCGACGTCTGCACCCTTGGTGAAGATGCCGCCGCCGAGACGGGCAAAGATCGAGATCAGCGACGCGCCGAAGCCGAGCGCCACCATGGCGTCGACCACGGTGCGGCTACCGGCTTCCAGCCCCATGAACTTGACCAGCACCATGAAGTAGATGGTGACGCCGAGCAGTGCGAGACCGGCAACCAGCATGCCGGTGATCGCACCCGCCTTGAAGGCGAGCTCGAGGCCGCCGGCCAGCGAGGTGGTCGCCGCCTGCGCGGTGCGGACGTTGGCGCGCACCGAGACGTTCATGCCGATGAAGCCGGCCGCACCCGACAGGATGGCGCCGATCGCAAAGCCGATCGCCACCAGAAGGCCGAGGAAGTAGGCCAGCACCACGAAGATCACGATACCGACCATGCCGATCGTGGTGTATTGCCGCCGCAGATAGGCTTGTGCGCCCTCGCGCACCGCGCCCGCGATTTCCTGCATGCGGGCATTGCCCGCATCCGCGTTCAAGACCGACTGCGTCGCCCAGATCGCGTAGACGATGGAAAGCGCCCCGCAGAGCACAATCAACCATAAAGCTGTCATTGAATGTTGCCTCAGATCCTTGATGTAACCCCCGCGCCTTCTTTGTGCCGCTAGGGGGCGGCAGGCGCTTATTTTGCGAGGACAATCCTCCCCAAAAACGGATTGCCTCAAATCGGGCGCGACCTTGCCAAAATCGTTACCGCTGTGCAACGCCACCTACAGCCGAAAACGCCGATATCGGCAGCAATTTAGAAGGAAAGTCGGCGCGTTTCGGCCGGACGTTCTAGAAATGGCTGTAGGACAGCCGCTTCAGCGCCAGTTCCCTACCCTGTCCGTCGAGGAAGCTTGGCGGTGACTGGCCTGCAATGAGGCCACCGATCGCGGTGACGGCGACCTTGGCCTGCCGTGCCTCGCGCACAAAGGCGTCCGTGCGATCGCCCGGGACCGCGCACAAGAGCTCGTAGTCATCGCCGCCGGCCACCAAGGTCTCGAACCCGATCGCCTTGCGCGCAAGCAGCCCAGCGGCCGCAGGCGACAATGGAATGCTCGGCACGTTGATCACGGCCGTCACACCGCTGGCTGCGCAAAGCTTGGCCAGATCGCCGGCGAGACCGTCGGACACGTCCATCGCCGCGCTGGCGTGGGCGCGGACGGCGTTGGCAAGTGCGTTGCGCGGCTGCGGAACACGGTAGCGGGCGGCAAGGAAATCGCGGCCGACCGCATCCTCTGCCAGATCAGCCGCGACCGGACCGCCCCGGAGCACATCGAGACCGAGCGCGGCATCGCCGATCGTGCCGGTGACGAACACGCGGTCACCCGCCTTTGCCCCTGCGCGATGCACCATCTTGCCCTGCGGCAGCCGGCCGAACGCGGTGATCGAGATCATCACCGGCCCCGGCGTCGAGACCGTGTCGCCGCCGAGCAGCGGGCAACCGAAATGGCTGGCATCCTCGCCGAGCGCCCGGGCGAACGGCTTCAGCCAGGTTTCATCGACCTTGCGCAGCGCCAGCGTCAGCACGAAGCCGGCCGGCGCTGCCCCCTTGGCCGCGATATCGGACAGGTTCACCCGCAGCGCCTTGCGCGCCAGCGTGTCGGGCGGGTCTTCGGGAAGGAAGTGCACACCCTCGACGATGGCATCCGTGGTGACCACGATGTCCTCGCCGGCCGCCCTCAGCGCGGCGGCATCGTCGTCGAGACCGAACGCGCCCGGATCGGTCGCCAGCGGCTTGAAATAGCGGGCGATCAGGGAATCTTCGCCGGAGGTGTGTTTATCGCTCTGCGACACGATACGAGACCCGTCATCCTGAGGTGCGAGCGGAGCGAGCCTCGAAGGATGCACGGCCCCAGCCGGGCCATCGCCCTTCGAGACGGCCGCTACGCGGCCTCCTCAGGGTGACGGTCAAGCCAACATATGTCTCCGCTCAGCTCCGCACAAACTCGTCGCCGCGGAACTGGCGGGCGATCTGATCGAGCACGGCGTTGACCATGCCGGTCTCGTCCTTTTCGACAAAGGCATGCGCGACGTCGACATATTCGGAAACCACCACGCGGCCCGGCACGTCCTTGCGATGCTCGAGTTCGTAGGAACCGGCGCGAAGCACCGCGCGCAGGATCGCATCGATCCGCTTCAGCGGCCAACCCTTCGACAGCGCCTCGTCGATCAAGGGATCGAGCTTGGCCTGGTCGCGCACCACGCCGGAGACCACGTCACGGAAGAACGCGGCTTCGGCCGGCAGATATTTCTCGCCCTCGACCTCGTTGCCGAGCCAGTGGCTCTCGAACTCGGCGAAGATGTCGTTGATGCCGGCGCCGCCGATATCCATCTGGTAGAGCGCCTGCACGGCGGCGAGCCGTGCCGCGCCGCGCCGGTTGGCTTTGCGGTCGGGGGTTTTCGCAGGCTTCTTGATGTCAGCCATGGTCAGGCCTTTGCCAGGCGGCGTTTGATCCGCAGCATCGCGATCGCCGCGCGCGCCGCGTCGCCGCCCTTGTTCAGCTCGCTGGCGCGCGCCCGCGCCCAGGCCTGCGCCTCGTTGTTGACGGTGAGGATGCCGTTGCCGAGCGGGAATTTCCGGCTCACGGCCAGATCCATCAAACCGCGCGAGGATTCCTGCGAGACGATCTCGAAATGGATGGTGTCGCCGCGCACCACGCAGCCGAGCGCAATCGCGGCGTCATAGGGCTTGCCGTTCGCTGCCGCGGCATCGATCGCGATCGCGATCGCGGCCGGAATCTCCAGCGCGCCCGGCACCGTGAGCACGTCGTGGCTGGCGCCGGCGATTTTCAGCTCGGCCAGCGCACCTTCCAGCAGCGCATCCTGGATGTCGTCATAAAACCGTGCCTCGACGATCAGCACGCGTGCGCCTGTGATGTCAGTCTGGTCCTTCAGGGGTGCGCGCCGCGCGTCAGCCATCTGCGTATCCACTTCAATTTGTTGACATTCACCGATAACGTTGCATGTCAACGTTTCGCGAGTTTGTAGTCGCCCCAACGACTGAAGCCAAGCAGGAATGCTTCAGACATCGTCATTCCGGGATGGTCCGCAGGACCAGACCGCAGGTGCACTATTGTGCACCGGGGAATCTCGAGATTCCGGGCTCGATGCGTGCGCATAGCCCCGGAATGACGGCTACGCCGTCATTTCATCTCCGACAGCCTTGCCGCGTAGCGGGCCATCAGATCGACCTCGATATTGACTTCGCTGCCGGCCTTCCAGCCGCTCAGGGTCGTGACGGAAAGCGTGTGCGGGATGATCAGCACCGAAAAGGTGACGTCGTCGACCGTATTCACGGTCAGCGACACGCCGTCCAGCGTGATCGATCCCTTGGCCGCGATGAAACGCGCCAGTTCGCGGGTGGTTTTGAGCTCGAACCGCGCCATGTCGGGCAGATCTTCGCGCTTGACGATGGTGGCGATCCCGTCGGCGTGGCCGGCCACGATGTGACCGCCGAGCTCGTCGCCGATCTTCAGCGCGCGCTCGAGGTTGAGCCGGCCGCCCTGCCCCCAGTCCTTGGCGGTGGTCATGCCGAGCGTCTCGGCCGCGGCATCGACGTCGAACCAGGTCTTGCCGTCAGCGGTGCCGGAGGCGACCACGGTGAGGCAGACGCCGTTGCAGGCGATCGAGGCGCCGTCGGCAATCGTGCTCTGGTCGTAGTCGCAGGCAATCCGCATCCGGTGCAGCTGCCCCTGCGCGACCGGCTTCAGGCTGGTGATCTCACCGATATCGGTGACAATTCCGGTAAACATTACGCACGCTCGTAGATATTGAGACTGTCTTTGCCGAGGGTTTCGCTAGCACGAACCCGAAACGCGGGCGACTGCGTGATTGCGTCGAGCGGCATTGCGTCCAGCGCGGGAACGCCATCGGCACCGATCGCATCAGGTCCGCGCAGCAGCCAGATTTCATCGACGAGGCCCGCCGCAACGAAAGAATTTGCCACGCGCGCGCCGCCCTCGACCAATAGCCGCGTCGTCCCCTTCTCCGCCAGCGCATGCAAGACGGCCGGCCGGTCGAGCCCCGCGGGCGCGCCGGCCGCAACGCGGATCACCTGTGCGCCGGCGGCGCCAAGCTTCACCACGGCAGGCGCTTCCGCCATGTCAGATGTCATCACCCAAAGCGGCGTCTCGCGCGCGGAATGCACCAGGCGGCTGTCGCCCGAGATCCGCAGCGCGCGGTCGAGCACGACCCGCACCGGCGAGCGTGCCGCCATGCCGGGCAACCGGCAGGTCAAGAGCGGATCATCGGCCTGCACCGTGCCGATGCCGACCAGGATCGCGTCGCACTGCGCGCGCAACAGATGCACGCGCGTTCGCGCCGCCTCCCCGGTGATCACAACGGGTTTATGGCCGCTGGCCGCGATCTTGTCGTCGGCGGACACGGCGAGCTTGAGGATGACGTGCGGGCGCTTGTCCGTGATGCGGCGGAAGTGTCCGGCATGGTCGCGCGCGGCCTCCGCCGCACACAGCCCGACATCGACCGCGATGCCGGCGGCGCGCAGCCTGGCGTGCCCCTTGCCGCCAACGTCCGGATTGGGGTCCTCGATCGCCGAGACAACGCGGGCAAGCCCCGCCGCCACGACGGCGTCCGCACAGGGCGGCGAGCGGCCGAAATGCGAACAAGGCTCGAGCGTGACATAGAGCGTGGCGCCCCGCGCGGCGTCGCCTGCGCGCCGCAGCGCCTCGACCTCGGCATGCGGGCGTCCCCCGGGCTGAGTCCAGCCGCGACCGACGACCACGCCGTCCTTGACGATGACGGCGCCGACCGCCGGATTGGGCCAAGTGCGCCCGAGGCCTCGGCGGCCGAGCGCAAGCGCGAGCTGCATGAAGCGCTGATCGGCGGCCTTCGCTGTTTCCTTGGCCTCTTTGGCTTTCTGCCCGAGCTGCTCTTCCAGTATCCGGAAGATCATTTGCGCAACGTCGCGATCCGCGGGTCCTCTTCGCCGGTCAGCTCGTCGAGCACCGCCTCAAAGTCCTTGGCCTCGCGGAAATTGCGATAGACCGAGGCGAAGCGCACATAGGCGACGTCGTCGAGCTGGCGCAGATGCTCCATCACGATCTCGCCGATCGCCTCCGAGGAGACCTCCGCCTCGCCGCCGCTTTCCAGCTCGCGGACGATGGTGGACACCATCTTCTCGACCCGCTCGGACTCCACCGGGCGCTTGCGCAACGAGATCTGCAGCGAGCGCATCAGCTTGTCGCGATCGAACGGCACGCGGCGGCCGTTGCGCTTGATGACCGTCAGCTCGCGCAGCTGCACCCGCTCGAAGGTCGTGAAGCGGAAATTGCAGGCCATGCAAACGCGACGCCTGCGGATCACCGCGGAGTCCTCGGTCGGACGCGAGTCCTTGACCTGCGTATCGAGAGAATTGCAGCTCGGACAACGCATCCGACGGGACCTCTACCTCTTAGTAGATCGGGAAGCGATCGGTCAGCGCCTTGACGCGCTCCTTGATCGCGGCCTCGACCAGCGGCGCCTTGCCGTCCGGCGACTGCGCCAGCGCGTTCAGCACTTCCGCGATCATCCCGCCGACCTGCTTGAACTCGGCAACGCCGAAGCCGCGCGTGGTCGCCGCCGGCGTGCCCAAACGTAGACCCGAGGTGACGAACGGCTTTTCGGGATCGAACGGAATGCCGTTCTTGTTGCAGGTGATCGCGGCGCGCACCAGCGCCTTCTCGGAGATGTTGCCCTTCAGGCCCTTCGGCCTGAGGTCGACCAGCATCAGATGGTTGTCGGTGCCGCCGGACACGATGTCGAGGCCGTGGCCGCGCAGCGTCTCCGCCAGCGCCTTGGCGTTCTCGACCACGTTCTTGGCGTAGACCTTGAAGTCCGGCCGCAGCGCTTCGGCGAACGCCACCGCCTTGGCGGCGATCACGTGCATCAGCGGTCCGCCCTGCAGACCGGGGAAGATCGCCGAGTTCAGCTTCTTGGCCAGCGTCTCGTCATTGCTGAGGATCAGGCCGCCGCGCGGACCGCGCAGCGACTTGTGCGTCGTCGTTGTCGTGACGTGGGCATGCGGCACCGGCGAGGCATGCACGCCGCCGGCGACGAGGCCGGCGAAATGCGCCATGTCGACCAGCAGATACGCACCAACGGAATCGGCGATCTCGCGGAAGCGCTTGAAGTCCCACGCGCGCGAATAGGCCGAGCCGCCGGCGACGATCAGCTTCGGCTTGACCTGCTCGGCCAGCTTCTGGACTTCATCCATGTCGATGATCTGGTCCTCGCGGCGCACCGTGTAGTGCGCGGCCTTGAACCACTTGCCGGACATGTTGACCGGCGAGCCGTGGGTGAGATGGCCGCCGGCCGCAAGGTCGAGACCCATGAAGGTGTCGCCGGGCTGCAGCAGCGCCAGGAACACCGCCTGATTCATCTGGCTGCCGGAGTTCGGCTGGACGTTGGCGAAGCCGGCGCCGAACAGCTTCTTGGCGCGCTCGATCGCGAGGTTCTCGGCGACGTCGACCCACTCGCAACCGCCGTAGTAGCGGGCGCCCGGATAACCCTCCGCATATTTGTTGGTCATCACCGAGCCCTGCGCCTCCAGCACGGCGCGGCTGACGATGTTCTCGGAGGCGATCAGCTCGATCTCATGGCGCTGCCGGCCGAGCTCGCCCTTGATCGCGGCGGCGATCTCGGGATCGGCCTCGGCAAGGGTTGCCGTGAAGAAGGAATCGGGCGCGGAAGCGGCCTTGGAGGAAGAGGTCATCGGCGAAATATCTCCACCGCCGCAAGCCTTTACTTAGGGATGCGGACGGTCACGAGTGGCGGTCGAAGCTGGTCTCAGAGCGTTATCACATCACCCTAAAATGGCCAAGCGGTTGCGGTCCCCGGCGGTCAATTATGCCAGATATGGTGGGGACGGCGGGGATTGCCACCCGGCCGGGCCGCTCCGGGGGAGCGCGGTTCCGGCCGCCTTCCGGGCATGGCCGCCGAGGCCCCGGGGCGGACGGGACGCCCCCTTCCCGGCCACGCCGACGTCCGGACTACGACTGAGGTGTCCACCGTTCGCGAGCCGCGCGAGATCCGACCGCTTGATCACGCGACCTGCGTCTCACCCGATCATGACGCGATCGATCACGATGGATCGAGTCGACGAGCGAGTGACTTACGAAGTCAGCGAGCGCACGACTCACGACACGATTTTTGAATCGTTCAATTGTTGAATCGTTCAACACTGGATCGATTCAAGGCTCTCATGTGATGCGTGCAATTGCGCGTCGTACTCCGTTGTCTCTCAGTCACACACTCCAGCATTGCGCACGGCTTCGATAGCTTCTAACGGCGCGCGCGCTGTTCCCGAAAATCACCGTGATAACGACGCCGAAGAAACTTCTCTTTGGGGGCGTTGAATGACGGACGGATGGATTCGGCCGCAGCGGCTTGCTGCTTCGGCCTTGGTGATGCTTTCGGTTGCTGGTGCGGACGAGGTCTTGGCGCAGACGCAATTGCCGTCGGTCACGGTCGATGCGCCGCACCGGCAATCGGCGCGATCGCAGCAGCAGCCCTCACAACGGACCGCGCGCGCACGAAGCGCCGCGCGCCGCGCAGCTGCCGCACCGGTGACAACACAACCTCAGGCCGCGCAGCAGGCCGCAGGCGCCGGCGGCGGACACGAGCGCGCCAACGGTCCGGTCGCCGGCTATCTGGCGCGGCAGAGCTCGAGCGGCACCAAGACCAGCACGCCGATCATCCAGACGCCGCAATCGGTGACCGTGATCGGCGCCGAACAGATCCGCGACCAGAAGATCGTCAGCAAGTTCGACGAAGTGCTGCGCTACTCGCCGGGCGTGATCGGCGGCACCTACGGTTCCGATTTCCGCAACGACTGGTTCCTGATCCGCGGCTTCCCCGCACAGAACGAGTCGCTGTTCCTGGACGGCCTGCAGCTGTTCTACACCTCCTATGGAAGCTGGAAGCTGCAGCCGTTCAACCTCGAGCGCGTCGAGGTGCTGCGCGGTCCCTCCGGCATCCTCTATGGCGGCTCGGCGCCGGGCGGCCTCGTCAACGCCGTGAGCAAGATGCCGTCGGCCGAGCCCATTCGCTACATCGAAGCCGGCGTCAACAATTTCGGCAACGGCTATACTGCGTTCGACATCGGCGGCGTGGTCCCGCAGCAATCCGGCAATGGACAAGTGCTGTACCGCTTCGTCGGCCAGGCGCAGGGCGGCGGCACCCAGACCGACTACACCTACGACAACAATTTCTTCTTCGCCCCGTCGGTGACCTGGCGTGATACCGACACCAGCCTCACCGTCTACGCCACGGCCGCGCACAACAACACCAGGGCGGAGAACTTCCTGCCCTATGTCGGCACCGTCACCAACGCGCCGTTCGGCAAGATTCCGACCAGCCTTTTCACGGGCGATCCCAGCGCCGACCAATTCCGCCGCGAGCAGGAGACGGTCGGCTACAAGTTCGAGAAAAGCCTGACCGATAGTCTCGACTTCCGTCAGAATGCGCGCGCGGCCCATGTCGACGTGTACTACACCGGCCTCTACGGCCTCGGCTACGCGACGACGCCGGCGGCGGCCGATCTTGCGCGCGGCAATTTCTACGCCCCGCGGCAACGCGCTCCAGTTCAACCTCGACAACCAGCTCGAGTACAGCTTCAACACCGGCATCCTGCAGCACACCGCGCTGTTCGGCCTCGACCTCAAGCACTACGGCATCGACGACCGCCAGGGCTTTGGCGTCGGCACCAATCTCAATCTGCTCAATCCGGTCTACGGCACCAACACGACCTATGGCGGTCCGCTGTACCAGAACGCCTATCTCAACCAGGGCATGGCCGGGCTCTATCTGCAGGACCAGGTCAAGCTCGACCGGCTGACCGTGGTGCTGTCGGGGCGACAGGACTGGGTCGATCTCGTCAATCAAAACCGGATCGGAGCCGATCAGAGCCGTCAGGACAGCAAGTTCTCCGGCCGCGTCGGCGCGATCTACAATTTCGACAACGGCGTCGCGCCCTACGTCTCCTACATGACCGGCTACAACCCGATCATCGGTCTCAATGCGGCCAGCCAATTGCTGTTGCCGGAGACCCCGGAGCAGAGCGAGGTCGGCGTCAAATACGAGCCGGTCGGGCTCAATGCACGCTTCAGCGTCGCCTACTTCGACCTGAAGCGGAAGAATGCGCTGACCACCGATCCGAACAACCCGATGTTCCAGACCCAGAATGGCGAGGTCACCTCGCGCGGCGTCGAGCTCGAGGCGGTGGCTAACATCACGCGCGACTTCAAGCTGGTGGCGAGCTACACCAACTACGACCTGTTCGTCAGCAAGGACCTCAATCCGGCGCTGATCGGGACCGTGCCGACCAATACTCCCCGCGACTTCGCCTCGGTCTGGACCGACTACACCTTCCGCGACGGCCCGCTCGCCGGCTTCGGCCTCGGCGGCGGCGTGCGCTATGTCGGCTCGTCCTTTGCCGACACCGCGAACACCGCGCGTGTTCCCGCCTTCGTGCTCGGCGATCTTGCCCTGCACTATGAAGGGGGCAACAACTGGCGCGCGGCGCTCAACATCGTGAATGTGGCGGACAAGATCTACGTCGCAAGCTGTGCGCTGATCACGTCCTGCTACTACGGCGATCGCCGCCGCTTCACGGCCAGCATCGGCTACAAATGGTGAGAATGCAGCGAAGCATTCTGTTCATAAAGCGATCATCGAGAGAGGCGGAGTTCAGCCGCCTCTCTTTTTCGACCCACGTCAGCGTGGTGTCAGCATCTCGCGCTAGGTTCGCGCCGCGGCGAAATTTGCCGCGCCCAGACTGGCCCGCTCCGAAATGCGAGCCCCGGAGCGGGCCTTTTACATGCCGGGGGTTTCCTCAAGGCAGCCAAAGTCATTTCGGCCGCAGCCGCCCTGTCATCGCTATCCTGAGCGCGCGGGTCAGAATGCATTCCTGAACTGCGCGACATAGTCGGGGCTTCCATAGACCCACATCGGCTCGTCACATTGTTGCGAGCCCAAATCGTTCGTGCACGCGGCGCTCCATGGCGGAGCTGCGACCTGACGACCGACAATCCCGTATCCCTGCAATGGACCGGCAATCGCCGTCCGAGCGGCGACGTGCTCGCGATTGCTGCTCTTGTCGGTTCGCAGATGAGCACTGGCCTCGGTCGCGAGAGATGGCGCAAGCAGCAGTGCCGCCAGAAGGTAAATGATCTTCATTGTTCAGCTTCCTTTCTGAAGGGAAGACCGAAACTGGAGTCTGGTTATTTCCCGATCACACAAATGTTTGGCGACCTCGCCATCTCTGTGCCGGTCAATTTGGTCTGCCATCGGTGCATGACGGACTCCGGCGAGCCTCCCGCCGGCAGATCGATCGGCTCACGACCTAATCCTCATTCGCCTTGAACCGCCCCAATCCCCTCAGCACGAACGGCGCGGCCAGCGCGATCAGCGCAATGCCGAGCAAGGTCGCCGACATCGGGCTCTGCAGCAGCACCATGGGATCGCCGAGGCTGATCGCCAGCGCGCGGCGCAGCTGACTTTCGGCGATCGGGCCGAGGATCAATCCGATCACGACCGGCGCGATCGGGAAATCGAACCGTCGCATCAGAAAGCCCATCACGCCGAACGCCGCCAGCATCGAGAGCTCGACGACCGACGGCTTGGCCGCGATCGTGCCCATGGTGGCGAACACCAGAATGCCGGCATAGAGCCACGGTTGCGGGATCGCGAGCAGCCGCACCCATAGCCCGACCAGCGGCAAATTGAGCACCAGCAGCATGCCGTTGGCGATGAACAGGCTCGCGATCAGGCCCCACACCAGATCGGGCCGCTCCGCGAACAACAGCGGACCCGGGTTGAGACCGTATTGCTGAAAACCCGCCAGCATCATCGCCGCGGTGGCCGAGGTCGGAAGCCCAAGCGTCAACAGCGGCACCAGCGTCCCGGCGGCGGAGGCGTTGTTGGCGGCTTCGGGTCCGGCGACGCCCTCGATCGCGCCCTTGCCGAACTCCTCCGGATGCTTGGTCAGCCGCCGCTCGGTCGAATAGGACAGGAAGGTCGGGATCTCAGCGCCGCCCGCCGGCAGCGCGCCGATCGGAAAGCCGAACAGCGTGCCGCGCAGCCACGGCTTCCACGAGCGTCGCCAATCCTCCCGCGTCATCCACAGCGAGCCGCGCACCGGCTCGAGCTTTTCCTCGGCGTGATGACGGCGCGAGGCGACGAAGAGCGCCTCGCCCACCGCGAACAGACCGACCGCGAGCGTCGTCACCTCGACGCCGTCGAGCAGCTCGGGGATGCCGAACGCAAGCCGCGCCTGACCCGTGAGCTTGTCGATGCCGACCAGCCCGAGCGCCAGGCCGATGAACAGGCTGGTCAGGCCGCGCACCGGCGAGTCACCGAAGGTCGCCGACACCGTGACGAAGGCAACGCACATCAGCGCGAAGTAATCCTCCGGCCCGAAGCGCACCGCGAAGTCGACCAGCCATGGCGCAAGAAACGCGAGGCCGATGGTGGCGATGGTGCCGGCGACGAACGAGCCGATCGCCGAGGTTGCCAGCGCCGGGCCTCCACGGCCGGCCTTGGCCATCTTATTGCCCTCCAGCGCGGTCGCCATCGACGCGCTCTCGCCCGGCGTGTTGATCAGGATCGCGGTGGTCGATCCGCCATACATGCCGCCATAATAGATGCCGGCGAACATGATCAGCGAACCGCCGGGATCGAGCTTGTAGGTTACCGGCAGCAGCAGCGCGACCGTCAGCGCCGGACCGATGCCCGGCAACACACCGACCGCGGTGCCGAGGAACACGCCGATCAGGGCGTAGAGCAGGTTGATCGGCTGCATGGCGACCGCCATGCCATGCGCCAGCGCGGCGAACGTATCCATCACAGCAGTCGCTCCAGCGGGCCGGCGGGAAGGCTCAGCGTCAACAACTTGTCGAACGCGAGATAGATGAGGGTCGTGATCAGCAGAGCGATGACGGTGTCGGCCAGCACGGCGCGGCGACCGAAGGCGGCAGACGTGGTGACGAACAGTGCCGAGGTGGCGAGGATGAAGCCGCCGCCGAAGCCGATGATGCCGATCAAGAGCGCAAGGCCAGCGATGATCAGCCACACCGGTTTCGGATCCATGCTCTCGCGCGGCGGCAGGTTGCCGCGCAGCGCGTCGATCAGATTGCCGACGGCAAGGATGACGAGGCCGATCGCGATGACGATCGGCATCGCCTCCGGCCCCATTCCGTACATCGTGGTCGCAGGCAGTTTGCTGGCGTCCCACACCAGGACCGCCGCGAGCACGGCAAGCGCGGCCGCGATGACGACCCCCGCGCGGTCGACGCGCCGCGCCGGCAGCTTCCCGGAAGCGGCGTCCAGCGTCATGACTTCACGAGGCCGACGGACTTCAGCACCTCGGTCACGCGCGTGATCTCCTTCTTGAGGAAATCCGCGAATGCATCGCCGCCGAGATAGGCGTCATCCCAGCCCTTCTGCTTCAGGATGTCCTTCCAGGCGTCGGACTTCACCATCTTCTCGACGGCATCGCCGAGCGCCTTGCGCTGCTCCGGCGTGATGCCGGGCGGTGCGACCACCGAACGCCAGTTGGCGAGCACCAGCTCGATCCCCTGCTCCTTGAAGGTCGGGATGTCGACACCGGGCAGACGGTGCGCCGACGTCACGCCGAGTGCGCGCAGCTTGCCGGCCTTGATCTGGCCATCGTATTCGCTGAGGCCGGAAATGCCGGCGGTGACCTTGCCGCCGAGAATGGCGGCGAGCGACTCGCCGCCGCCGGAGAACGGAATGTAATTGATCTTCCTCGCATCGGCGCCGACCGTGCCCGCGAACAGCGCCGCCATCACATGGTCGACGCCGCCGGCCGAGCCGCCGGCAAAGGTCACCTTGGCGATGTCGGCCTTGAGCGCGGCGGCGAGATCCTGCGCCGTCTTCAGCGGCGAATTCGCCGGCACCACGATGACCTGGATCTCCTCGGTCAGGCGCGCGATCGGCGTCACCTGATCCAGCGTGACCGGCGACTTGTTCATGGCGAGCGCGCCCACCATGACGAAGCCGTTCACCATCATCTGGTTGCCGTCGCCCCTGGCGCCGTTGACGAACTGCGCGATGCCGACGCTGCCGCCGGCGCCGGGCACGTTGGTGACCTGGACGCTGCGCGCGACACCTGAGGCAACCAGCGCCTGCTGCATCGAACGCGCGGTCTGATCCCAACCACCGCCGGGCGCTGCCGGCGCCATCAGCTTGAGCTCGAGCTGCTGCGCAGGCGCCGGACCACTCGCCCCAAGCAACAACGCGACGACCGCGCCGAACAGGCGCATGTGGGACGAGATCATGAGGCTTCCTCCTGAATATTCAGAAGCAGCCTGGCGATCGCTGGCTGCATCCGGTCATGTGGTCGCAGCGCCAGTCGGAAAGCGCGGTCCCATCGGATCAGGGAATCGCTCGCCGATCTCGCGTCTGCGTGTCCCTAGCGACCATTCGCCTCAGCCTTCGGCAAGCCGCACGGCGCAACTACGCCGTGCAGCAAATCGTCGCACCTCGCCGATCTTTTTTTTGCTTGCCTTGATTTGAGCGAGCCTCTGTCGGCCCCTCCACGCGAAGATCTCGAGGTCTCTGCTCCAAACGAATGCCCGCGAAATATTGTCGCTCGACAGTCAGAGGCTCGCTACTCGATCACTTTCGATCCCTTGATCGTATCTGGACTGAGGCTTATGCCGAGTTCTCTCGCCGTCCTCAGATTGAACACGACATCGTATCGGCTGTACCGTTCGATCCCGAGATCGCGCGGATTTGCGCCCTTGAGGATCAGATCGACGAAGTTAGCCGAGCGCTCGGCGCACCCGGGAACATCGGGATTGACCTGCAGCAATGCGCCCGCTTCAGCAGCCAATGCCTCGCTCATCGCTAGCGGAATTTTATGTTTAAGAGACAAGTCGGCCAGAAGCTTGCGTTGGAAGAAAAAGAACGGCCCCTGCAAACTCGTGACTGCATCAGCACCGTTCCGCTTGGCATCGACGATTGCGGGTTCTAGATCGTCGACCTTGCCGATCTCAAGCGTCACGAGCTTGATGTTTGCTTTCGAGGACGCGGCTCGCATAGCACTGAGCAATTCGTCGTTGCCGGGATAAGGATTGACGAGAACCGCCAGAGTTCTCGCCACCGGCAATATCTTTCGCACTATCTCAACCCGGGCGGCCGCGGCTTCATCGGCGATCAAGTTCATGCCGGTCACGTTAGTGCCGGGGCGATCCCAGCTTTTTATGAGGCCCATCGAAACAAAGTCGCCCCCCGCGGTGGCGCTCACAATCGGTACCGTGTTCGTAATCCGTGCTGCCGCGACCAACGCTTCTCCGGCCACTGCAACGATCACTTTCACGTCCAGTTCAATCAAATCTCGCACAATTAACGGCAACTGATCGAGCTTGCCCTCGGCGAACCGATATTCGAGGGCGACGGTCCTGCCATCTTCATGGCCCAGCACCGCCATACCCGCGACGACCGCGCTGATCGATGGGATCGGGCCTTTGGGTCCTGGATGTACGAGGCCGACCTTCGGTAGGTCAGCCGCCAACAATCGTTCTGCGGAAATCAAGCTCGAGGCGGATACCGCCACCGTAGCAAACAGAATTTGTCGCCGGTCTGGATCGCGCATGATCAACTCGCAACACAACGCCGCCCGCTTAAAATACATGCGGGCGGCGCTGGCTCTAGCCCCAGGAAGGTCGTGCAAAATCCTGATGAATGTAGGTCGCGCGAGGCGCACCGAGGTCTCATACCCATGAAGGGGTAACTCGCCTCCGCAGGAATGATCGAACCTTGGCCTCAGCCCCTTCACATTTCATCGGGAAACCGCAGCGCGGCGGCTGCTCCCGAGGACCGGCCCCGACCAACGACCCCCGGCACCAGAGATTTCACAGCACCGGGGATCGCTACTCCCGGGGAGCTTGGGGGCAAAGGCCGGGAGCTGAATATCGACTCCCCCGGTTCCCGTTCGTTCCAGCGGAACCACAGGAACGTTTCGCTCTGCGCAAAAGTTATCGAGCGTCACCGCGCGGTCCCGGTATCCCCCGGTATCCATCGGTGATGAGAACGCCAATTGCGCTCCCGCCTTCTTCCAGCAGGAAAGGACAGCGCATGTTCAGGCGTCGTCGTTTCAAGCAAACGCACTCTCTGGAACATCGCCTTCTCGCAGAGGCCAAGAGCCTGCGCGAGGAAGCAAGGGCTCTTCCCACCGGAATCGAGAAGGAGCGGCTGTTGCAGAAGGCACGGCAGGCCGATACGGCCGCTCATTTGAGCGAATGGCTGTCGTCGCCAGGACTGTTGTCACCTGAATAGGAACACAATCTATCGGATGGCTGTTCCTCACCATTGCTCGAGGAGCAATGGAAATGCCCCGCTATTTCTTTGACATCAGGGACGACGGCGACCTCTACCCCGATGAAGAGGGGCTGGACCTCGCAGATCTGAAAGCCGCCAAGGTTGAAGCTGCGAACACGCTGGCTGGCATTGCCAGAGACGCCGGTCATTCCGGCGGGGAGAATGATGTTGCGATTGAAGTGCGCACCGACGACGGACTGGTGTTTCATGCCGCCTTCGTCCTACAACGATCCAAGCAATAAGCCACGCAGCCCCTCCCCCGGACGACGAACCGCGCCGGCAACAAACACGGTGTCGTCCCAGCGAAAGCAGGACCCATAACCACAAATGCTGACTGACGCGCGATGTTGGAACGACGAATCCTGATCGCAACATCCGCCGCGGAGTATGGGTCCCTGCGTTCGCAGGGACGACGCGCGGGAGGAGTTGCGTACTCGCTCCGATGTCATCGCCGGGCTCGACCGGGAGATCCAGTACGCCGCGACTTATCGATTCAAGCGCAGGCGTCTCTGGAATTCTGAATCACCCGCGTGCGCTTTCGCGGGTGATGACACCGAGTGGCTGTTTGACAGTTGAACCAGAAACAGGGAGCGCAAGCCTCTACAGTCCCGTGTACCCGGCCTTCACATGGTCGGTGCTGCCGTCGAGCTGGCGCAGATAGGTCAGCCCGCACACGGTTAGCCGATGCGTATCGCGCTCGCCCGCATCGAACAGCGTTTGCACGTACTCTGTCACCTTCGCCCGCGCTTCGTCGCTTGCAGCGGACGTGCGGTTGAGCAGCAGATCGTACGTCTGCATGATGCGATCGATAGCGGCTTCCATTGAAGTCTCCGGGTTGACGCTCAGGCGACCACCAGCGTCTCGGCCTCGAACTTCGCGATCGCCTTGTTGGCGAGGCGGAGTCGGTTCAGCTCACCGCGCTGGAACAGCTTCACGATGATGCCGAGCAGGCGCTCATTGGTGGCGAAAGTGTCGGGAATGGCGCCGGATTTGCGCAGATAATTCGAGGCGATCGCGTAGGCGTCACCGACGACCTCGACATTCAGCACCTCGATCCCGCGTTCGACCAGCATGTCCCGCTTCTCCATCAGAGCGTTCTCAAGCGAAGTGGGCACCAGTTCGCATGAAGAAAACGCGTCTAAAGCATCCGGGCGTGACGAGATCGGATCTCGACACGTCGGGAAACGAGATAAAGCGCAGGGAATGCCTTGGTTCCTCGCCGGGACCCATTTATTTTCGCAGGTGCAGCATGAACCAAATGCAGCACGAAAAACGCATCGGCCGGGCATGACCGATGCGTTACTGGAGGAAGGCTGCCGGTCTTCTCAAGCGGCCGGCTTGGCCATCAGGCGAAAAGAGGAAGGCTCAGAGGCGATACAGGATCTGGTCGGTCCAGAAGCGCTCGAGGCGATGCAGCGACTTGTTGAGGCTCGCGAACTCCTCGTTGGAGATGCCGCCGACCTGCTCGACCGTCTTGACGTGCTTCTGATAGAGCGCGTCGACGATCTTGCGGACTTCCTGGCCCTGCGGGGTCAGACGAATGCGGACCGAGCGGCGATCGACGCGCGAGCGCTGATGATCGAGGAAGCCGAGCTCGACGAGCTTCTTCAGATTGTAGGAGACGTTGGAGCCGAGATAGTAGCCGCGGGTACGCAGCTCGCCGGCGGTCAGTTCCTTGTCGCCGATATTGTACAGGAGCAGCGCCTGCACGGAGTTGATGTCGGCGCGGCCGCGACGATCGAATTCGTCCTTGATGACGTCGAGGAGCCGGCGATGCAGCCGCTCCACCAAAGTCAGGGCTTCGAGATAGAGCGGCTGCACCGGAGCTTGGCCGGCAGCGCGATCAGCGGCATCCGCCGCCGTTGTCGCAACGGCTTTCATCATGACACTTCCCCTGTTTGTCGTTTTTATCGACTTTATTCGACGAAACTTGTGTCCCGCCTGATAGGTCCAACGTAAGGGGGCCGTTTGAATATCCGCTTAAATAAGAGAATAAAGAGATCATGAATTTAAGACAGTGAATCGTGGATTAAGCCCATGGATCAAGGGCTTTTCGCAACTTTTCATTGACGGTGGCAGGCTCCTGTTCACGCTTCGTCTGCCTCCCCTGTCACATTCGGAAACAGCCTCGTCTGAATTCGAAACGACGGCGTAACGTGTGTGAGGGAACCCTTTACGGTGACCGATCGGTTACCGGAAAATTCTTTGAAAATTTTATGGGAGTGCATCGGCGGGACCTGCACGCGATGCGCGCAAGCGGTCCTCATGCGTTGCTGTGGCCAGATCGGTTCCGCCGTCGGCCCGCGCAAAGCCGGCCGGCACACGCACCGAGATCCGGAGAAATGGGTCCCGACGGCAGGTCCCGCGGAGACGCTCCGGGAATGGGGGCGCCTCGAAAGGGGTGCGATCTGTGGCAACCACCTAGCAGAACCAGCGACGCTGTCTTCTCGTTGGGCGCACGGCTGCAATATAATGGCGGACGCCATCGGCTATTCGTCGCGCTGTCGCCTCCAGGCAACAGTGCATCAGGCCGTCATTGCACGCGGGCCTATGGCGGGCGTTCGCGCGCCGACATCCAGGCGAGCGCGAGATAGGCCGCGAGCATCAGGGCTTCGAACCCGACCACGGTGAGGCTGCCGCCATAGATGCCCGGAAACATCAGCTCGATGACCGCCATCGACACCACGGTGGTGAGCCAGACCACGGCGCCCCAGGGCGTCGCCAGCCAGAGCCCGACGGCGGCGACGAGCTCGATGACGGCGAAATAGATCGTGGCGGTCTGCCAGGCCATCGACTGGTTCTCGAAGGCCTCCTCCTCGCCCCCGACGAAGCCCGTCACCTGGGCCCAGTGATAGAGGCCCTTGGCGACCGAGACGACGGCCATGATGCGCAGGAAGATGACGAGGCGTCGCGTCCACGCATTGTCGTCCGGCTGGATCCGGTCGGACGAGATCGCGCTCACCGAGATGGCGTTGTCGCGCGCCTGATCGCGTGCAGAGGTGTCAGACATCCGAATCGCCGCGCAACGGCTGCAAAATGGGGTTCATGGCGCAGTCTTGGCCCGCCGGGGACGCAAAATCAATTGCCGTTGCGGCAAATCAAGGGCGCCCGGGACGCAGTGGCGGTGCAATGACGGCGCCCCTGACAGGTGCTAGAACTGGACTTATATCAGGTCCAAACCAGCCGTCCCTCGAGGAGAAGACAACATGGCGATCAAATTCGGGCGCCCGATCGAACTGCGCGACACGCCGCGGCGCCAGACCGATGCCCTCGCCTCCCCCTCGCTCGACCTCACCATCCGGATGCGCCGCAATCGCAAGACCGAATGGGCCCGCCGCCTGGTGCGCGAGAACGTGCTGACCACCGACGACCTGATCTGGCCGATGTTCGTGGTCGACGGCCACAACACCCGCACCCCGGTGGCCTCGATGCCCGGCGTCGAGCGGCTCACCGTCGACCAGATCGTCCGCGACGCCGAACGCGCCGCCAAGCTCAACATCCCCTGCATCGCGCTGTTTCCCTTCACCGAACCGTCGCTGCGCGACGAGCAAGGTTCGGAGGCGCTCAATCCCGACAATCTGGTCTGCCAGGCGGTGCGCGCGATCAAGAAGGAGTTTCCCGACATCGGCGTGCTCTGCGACGTCGCGCTCGATCCCTTCACCAGCCACGGCCATGACGGGCTGATCGAGGGCGGCAGGATCCTCAACGACGAGACCGTCGCGGTGCTGGTGAAGCAGGCGCTGACCCAGGCCGAGGCCGGCTGCGACGTGATCGCACCGTCGGACATGATGGACGGCCGCATCGGCGCGATCCGCGAGGCGCTCGACGACAATGGTTTCGGCGACGTGCAGATCATGTCCTATGCGGCGAAATATGCGTCGGCGTTCTACGGCCCGTTCCGCGACGCGATCGGCTCGGCCAAGACGCTGACCGGCGACAAGCGCACCTATCAGATGGACAGCGCCAATTCCGACGAGGCCTTGCGCGAGGTCGAGCTCGACATCGCCGAGGGCGCCGACATGGTGATGGTGAAGCCGGGCATGCCCTATCTCGACATCGTCCGCCGCGTGAAGGACCATTTCGCGATGCCGACCTTCGTCTACCAGGTGTCCGGCGAATACGCGATGATCGCGGGCGCCGCCGCCAATGGCTGGATCGACGGCGAGCGCGCGATGATGGAGAGCCTGGTCGGCTTCAAGCGCGCCGGCGCCGACGGCATCCTCACCTATTTCGCGCCGAAGGCCGCCGAGAAGATCAAGGCGGAGGGCTGAGCTCCGTCTGGCCCGCGGCCGGCGCCGTCGGATGCGGGCCACACAGCGGACGCAGTGCGTCGCGTTGCTGTTGCGTCAGCACGGTCAGCGGGTAAATCGGCGCGCCGGTCTCGCGGCTGAAGAACGGATGCGGCCACGCCTTTCCGCGCAGGCGCCAGCCCAGCACCTTGCCGATCACGCGCACGATCAGCGACAGGTTCAATCCGGTCGAGCCCTTCGGCGCCTCGCCGACCGCATATTTCCCGAGGATCGCGCCGACCGGTTTGCCGAATGCTTCATCGGCACGGTCCGCGCCGCCGTCGAACACGGGCGCGACAATTCCGACGAACGGGACCTTTGGCGTCAGCGTGTTGCCGACCGGGGTGTTGCAGCACGTCGCGTACCAGCGGAACAGCCCCGTCGGCGTCAGCCGGACGCCTGCGATCTTGTCTTGCCCCTGCAAGAAGCTGAGCGATGACGGCGCGACTTGGACGATATCGGTGCCGCCGTGTGCATCGAGCAGATCGGCGCGGCCGAGTTGATGAAGAAACGCTTGGCAATCATCGCAGTAACAGGTCACACGATTGGCCGATTTGGGCGACGGGTTCGAGACGACACCGAAGACCTCTCCGCACCTGCAGCGCAGCCCGATCCGCGTGCTCATGGGTTCCTCTCGGCTTGCCGGACGCAACATACACGTTCCGCGACCACCGATGGCCGCCGAATCGCCGGAATATTTCGGCTAGTTAATGTTCGCGCAGCCTTGGCAGGCGAACCTCCTGTTCCCATGTCCTGCGCGGGACTTTCATCGGAGGTTGGTCATGTCCTATGGCAATGGCGGCAACGCGTGGCGCAGCGAAGCCTGGCGCAGCGACGGCGGCGTTCCCCCGCATGCGTTCGATCCGTCGATGCAGCCGGAACTGTTCCGCGGCGTGCTGACGCGGCGTGTGTTTGCATTCCTGATCGACCTCTTCGTGCTGTCGGTGCCCGTGATCCTCGCGGTGATCTTCATTGCCGTGTTCGGCCTCGTTACGCTCGGCCTCGGCTGGGCGCTGTTCTGGCTGGTGTCGCCGGCCTCGATCGTCTGGGCGATCGTCTATTACGGCGCCTCGATCGGCGGCCAGCACTCGGCCACGCCAGGCATGCGCATGATGGATCTGGAACTGCGCACCTGGTACGGCGCGCGCGGCTATTTCGTGCTCGGCGCCGTCCACGCGGTGCTGTTCTGGGTGACGATCTCGTTCCTGTCGCCGCTGGTGCTGCTGGTCGGGCTCCTCAACGGCCGCCGCCGGCTGCTGCACGACATCATCCTCGGAACCGTGATTATCAACAGCTCGGTCCGGACCCAGGTCACCCCGGCGGCGCGGGCCACTTATTAGGCCCGCCTAAACCAATTGACCGTTAGCCTCCGGGGGGCGATGCTAACTCGGCTGCCTGTATTGTTTGTGGAGCCCGACGATCAGACGTGACCCAGCACTCGCGTGATACCCCTCAGTTCTATCTGACGGCGCCCTCTCCCTGCCCGTATCTCCCGGGCCGGCACGAGCGCAAGGTTTTCACGCATCTGGTCGGCGACAAAGCGGGCGACCTCAACGACTTGCTGACCCATGGCGGCTTCCGCCGCAGCCAGTCGATCGCCTACCGCCCGGCCTGCGACCAGTGCCGGGCCTGCGTCTCGGTCCGGGTGGTCGCCAACGAATTCCGCCCCTCCCGCAACTTCCGAAAGGTACTGGCCCGCAACGCCGACATCATCGGCGAGCAGCGCACCGCGGTGCCGACATCCGAGCAATATTCGGTCTTCCGCGCCTATCTCGACCGCCGCCACCGCAACGGCGGCATGGCCGACATGACCGTGCTGGACTACGCGATGATGGTCGAGGACAGCCATGTCGAGACCCGGATCATCGAGTACCGCAAGCGCAATGCCGACAGCGCCATCACCGGCCGCGGCGACGAGCTGATGGCGGTGGCGCTGACCGACGTGCTCAGCGACGGGCTGTCGATGGTCTATTCGTTCTTCGAGCCGGGGCTTGAGGCCCGCTCGCTCGGCACCTTCATGATCCTCGACCACATCGCCCGCGCCCGCCGGCAGGGGCTGCCCTACGTCTATCTCGGCTACTGGATCGAGGGCTCCAAGAAGATGGACTACAAGGGCCGCTTCCTGCCGCAGCAGCGGCTCGCGCCGTCGGGCTGGCTGCGCGTCGATGCCACGGGCGAGGTGCTGGCCGAGCCGCAGGACTAGCGCTTTCGATCAGGCGCTCTAGGTGCCGAAGATCGTGTCATAGAGCAGCTTCACGTTCAGGACCACGATCAAACCGGCGACGATCCACGCCGCCACCGCAACCGGGACCGAGATCGCGAACGCGCCCATCTTGCGCTTGTCGGACACGAAGCGCACCAGCGGGATCACCGCGAACGGCAGCTGCATCGACAGCACGACCTGACTGAACACCAACAGCTGCGCAGTACCGCTTTCGCCATAGAGCGCGGCGACCACGATGACCGGGACGATCGCGATGCCCCGCGTCACCAACCGCTGCAACCAGTCGGGCAGCTTGAGGTCGAGGAAGCCCTGCATCACGATCTGGCCCGCCAGCGTCGCGGTCACCGTCGAGTTGAGGCCGGATGCCAGCAGCGCCACCGCAAACAGCGTTGAGGCGATGCCGAGGCCGAGCAGCGGCGACAGCAACTCGAACGCCTGGTCGATCTCGGCGACGTCGGAATGGCCGCTCTTGTGGAAGGTCGCAGCCGCCAGCACCAGGATCGCGGCGTTGACGAACAGCGCCAGCATCAGCGCGATGGTGGAGTCGGTGGTCGCCCATTTGATCGCGTCCCGCCGGCCCGCCTCGGTGCGCGGATAGGCGCGGGTCTGCACGATCGAGGAGTGCAGATAGAGGTTATGCGGCATCACGGTGGCGCCGATGATGCCGATCGCGATGTAGAGCATCTCCGGATTGGTGACGATCTCGCGCGACGGCATGAAGCCGCCGAGCACGCCGGCAATCGGCGGCGCCGCGGCGGCGATCTGGACGGCGAAGCAGACCGCGATGACGATCAACAGCGCGATCACGAAGGCTTCGAGGAAGCGGAAGCCGCGGTTCATCAGGAGGAGCAGCAGGAACGCATCGAGCGCCGCGAGCAGCGCGCCGCCGATCAGGGGAATGCCGAACAAGAGCTTCAGCGCGATCGCGGTGCCGATCACCTCGGCGAGGTCGCAGGCGATGATCGCGGCCTCGCAGGCGAGCCAGAGCAGCAGGTTGACCGGGCGCGAATAGGTGGCGCGGCAGGCCTGCGCCAGATCGCGGTCGGTGGCGATGCCCAGCCGCGCGGAGAGCGCCTGCAGCAGGATCGCCATCAGGTTCGAGAGCAGGATGACCGACAGCAGCGTGTAGCCAAACTTCGATCCGCCCGCGAGATCGGTGGCCCAGTTGCCCGGGTCCATGTAGCCGACAGAGACCAGATAGCCCGGCCCGGCGAAGGCCAGCAGCCGCCGCCACCACAGGCCGCCGGTTGGTACCGCGACGGTCGCGTTGACCTCCGGCAGGCTCCGCGCATGTCCGGCATCATCCCGCCAGCCGCCCGGCACGGCGGCGTTGGGAACGGAAACGGAAGACATTTCAGGAGTCCGAGCGTCCATTGCGCCAGCTTGGCCGAACTCATCCGTTATTGCAACTCATTTGCAACTGCATCTGGGCTCACGAAAATGATACCGACTGCTCGTCTTGTAAAGCACTGAGGAAGTGCTTTACGTTAAACACATGATCAAGCTGCCCGTCGAGACACCAACCGCAACGCTGCGTTACGCCCTCGCCCCCGACCCGTCGGGCATCGAGGCGATCGAGGCGACCTTTGCGGCCTATGACCGGATGATGGCGATCCTCAACGAGGTCGCTCCCGTCGGCGCCAACCTGGTCTCGCTGCACGCCCAGGCCTACGAGAGGATCCGCAAGGAGACCGGCCTGCCCGCGCGACTGGTAACGCTCGGTCTGCGCGACCGTGCGAACTACGTCGCAGGCTCCGCCGTCCGCCGGATACCGCTCGACGACAAGTTGTTCGCGATCAAGGGTCCAACTTCACTGACCATTAGCACTGTCAGCGGGCGCGTCTTGGTGCCGTTCGACGTGCCGGGATATGTCTCGGGCTGGGAAAGCCCCTTCCCGGCGCATTTGATCTCGGATGGTCGCGGCTACGAAATCCACATCGCCGTCAAATCCAAATCAGCACAACCGGAGGAGAAGACCATGCTTCACGAAGGCATCCTTGCGCGCATGGGCCGGCTTCTTGCCGCCATCGCGAGCCAGACCATCGACAACGTCGAGAGCAACAACAAGGTGGCGCTGGTCAAACAGGCAATCCGCGAGATCGACGCCGGCGCCGACGAAGCGCGCTATGCGCTCGGCAAGTCCCGCGCCGAAGAATTCCGTTTGAAGAAGCGGCGTGAAGAACTGGATACCGAAACGACCGGTCTGAACGAGAAGATTCGTCTCGCACTTGCGGAAAATCGCGAGGATCTCGCGCGTGCCGGCGTCGCGCGACAAATTGACCTGGAGTCGCAGGTAATCGCGCTGGAACGCGCGATGGATTTCATCGAGCTCGAAATCGATGAGCAGACCAAGGCGCTGCAGGCCATGCTCGGCGCGCGGCGCGAGGCTGAGACACGATTGGCCGATCTCGAACAAAGCCTGATCCGCGAGGCCAAGGACGAAACCAGCCGGGGCCAATCGACGACCAATACATTGAGTGCTGAACGCGCCATGGCGGCGATCGCCCGGGTCACCGGTGTTCCCGCTGCAAGCGTGCTCGGCGACAAGGAGCTTGACGAACTCGATCGCCTGCACCGCGAAAAGGAAATCGCGGCGCGGCTTGAAAGGATCAAGTCAGAAAAATGAGTGTAGTTGGCGACATTCTGCTCGCCCCCGACGTGCGGCCCTTTGCGGTCGCGGCTGCGATCATGGTGGCACTTGGCGGTATCGAACTGCTCACCACCATGGTCGGACTTTCGATCAGCGAACTCATCGGCAAGGATTTCGCGGTCGAGGCCGAGAGCCATAATGCTCTCAGTGGCCTGTTTCTCTGGATCAACGCCGGGCGGCTTCCCCTCCTGATCCTGATCATCCTGATACTCGGCATATTCTCGATCGGAGGCTTCCTGCTTCAGGGAATGGCGCATGCCGTAGGCACCGCCATCCCGGTCTCGATTGCCGCGGTGGTAGCTGCTGCTGGCAGCGTCCCCGTGATCAGAAACACCAGCCGCGGCCTCGCCCGCATCATTCCGCGCGACGA
This sequence comes from Bradyrhizobium oropedii, assembly GCF_020889685.1. Classification (GTDB taxonomy): domain Bacteria; phylum Pseudomonadota; class Alphaproteobacteria; order Rhizobiales; family Xanthobacteraceae; genus Bradyrhizobium; species Bradyrhizobium oropedii. Next base: position 1,971 of record NZ_JACMYO010000102.1, on the reverse strand, counting down.
GAGCTACGCGGTCAACGACAGCGACTTTGTCGGCAAGGTCGCAACCGTGTCGGTCGGCCCGCTCGATCAGGGCCTGCCCGGCAGGGTTCGTCTCAAGGATGTCTTCGGCAACTGGCACACCGTGTCGGCGCGTGCCAGCGCAGAGTCCGAGGCATTGCCGGTCGGCGCCAGCGTGCTGCTGGTCGATCGCGATGCCAAAGGCTTCATCGCGATTGCCGCTCCCTCCGATCTCGTCGAACACCAATCTTCCAACAGGGCATAACACATGTGGGAACTTGCTATACCCGTCGCCATCGGCGTCATTGCCATTCTCGTTATTGGTCTGCTGTTCGCAAAGCTCTACAAGCGCTCGACGCGCGATGAGGCCTATGTCCGCACCGGCCTCGGCGGCCAGAAGGTGGTGCTCGACGGCGGCTCGCTCGTGCTGCCGATCTTCCACTCCACCGCCGCGGTGAACCTGAAGACGCTGCGGCTCGAGGTCGCACGCGGCGGCCCGGACTCGCTGATCACCAAGGACCGCATGCGCGTCGACATCGGCGCCGAGTTCTATCTGCGCGTCAAACCCGACTCCTCGTCGATCGCACTCGCCGCGCAGACGCTCGGCAACCGCACCAATGACGCGGCCGAGCTGCGCGAGCTGGTCGAGGCCAAATTCGTCGACGGCCTGCGCTCGGTCGCCGCGACGATGAACCTCGAAGAGTTGCAGGAGCAGCGCGCCACCTTCGTCAAGGCGGTGCAGGACGCAGTCGGCGCCGACATCCAGAACAACGGCCTCGAGCTGGAATCGGTGTCGCTGACCCGGCTCGACCAGAGCGACATCAAGCATTTCAACCCGAGCAATTTCTTCGACGCGCACGGTCTGACCACTCTGACCAAGATCACCAAGGAGCGTGAGCAGGAGCGCAACCAGATCGTCCGCACCACCGAGGTCAATATCGCCCAGCAGGACCTGGTGGCGCGGCAGACCACGCTGACGATCGAAAGCACCAAGCGCGAGGCCGAGCTCGCCCAGCAGCGCGACATCGCCAACAAGACCGCCGCGATGCGGGCGCAGACGGCGCAGGTCGAACAGACCGCGTTGCAGAACGAAGCCGAATACCGCATTCAGCAGGAGCTCGCGGTCGCCAACAAGCAGACCGAGGCCAACCAGGCCCGCGACACCCGCAAGATCGAGGCTGATCTCGCGGTCAAGCGCCGCAATACCGAGATGGAGCGCGACCTTCAGATCGTAGCCCAGGAAAGCGCGATCGCGGTCGCGGCCAAGAGCAAGGAGCAGTCGGAGGCCCAGACCATTGCCGAGACCGCGCGTGCCGTCGCGATCTCCGCCGAGGAAAAGGTCACCACCGCCCGCGCCACCGAAATCGCCGAGCGGGACAAGATCATCAACGTGATCGCGGCGCGCAAAGCGGCCGAGACCGACGCGATGCCGATCACGGTCATGGCCGAGGCCGAACGCCAGGCCGCCGCCAACAAGGCGGAAGCCACCAACGTGCTCGCCAAGGCCGATGCGGCGGCCGCCACCACCCGTGCCGCCGGCGTCAAGGCGCTCGGCCAGGCCGAAGCCGAAGTCGCGACGATGAAGGCAGAGGCGCGCAACAGACTGAGCGCCGACATGATCGACTACGATCTCAATCTGGCGCGGATCAACGTGATCCCGAGCGCGCTCGCCGAGGCGGTGAAGCCGATCGAGAAGATCTCCGATATCCGGATCTTCGACACCGGTAGCATGCTCGGCCGCGGCGGCGCCAACGGCCATGCCAATGGCAATGGCGGGCTCGGGCTCGGCGACGGCCTCGCCGCGCAATTGCTGTCGGTCTCGGCATTCAAGCCGATGATCGACAAGATCCTGACCGAGGCAGGCTTCCCGGCCGGATCCGATGCACTCACCAGCCTGACCAGCGCGCTGGCGCAGCGCAAGGCCGAGGCGCCTGCAACCGGCGAGGACACCCGGCCCGCAACATTGGTCGGCAC
>NZ_JACMYO010000101.1 GCF_020889685.1 Bradyrhizobium oropedii | reverse complement strand
CTAGAGGTTTAGCGGCTTGTCCGCCCGCCCGGCTTGGACAGGCGCGACAACGCCTTGGACGAAAGCGACCTGGCAGGTCGGCATTTCAATCTGTATGCGTTTCGGCCAATGGGACGTGCGGTTCCACCTCGGACTGCACCTGCCGCAGGGGCGAACCGCGGATGGAGCATACGCTGGGCGCTTTGACACAGCCGGGTCATTGGCTAGAAGCACTGCGTCGCGTGCGATTGTTACCGCCGGGTCGCCTTGGTGAACGAGATGCGGCAATTCGGCGACACCTGTTGAGACAGCCTGAGTTTCCCCGATGACCTCGACAGCCAACGACGTTGCACTTTCCCGGTTTTCCTTGGAAGATTTTGCCGAGCAGGACCGTATGGCCGCATGGCGTGATCTGTACGGCCGGCTGGTGCTGAGGGCCGACCTCGCGCCACTGCAGGATCATTCTTTGCATGCGGACGTGACCGTGCGGATGCTGCCCGGGCTGTCCATCACGTCGGCCAGCATGTCGGCGTTTCGCTACGAGCGGGGTGCCGAACAGTTGGCGGATGGCAACGACGGACTTGTCCTGGTGATGGGTTCGCACGATGCCATGATGGTGCAGCGTGGACGCGAGGTCACGTGGAGCGCCGGCGACGCGCTGTTGGTCAGTTCGGCAGATCCGGTCGCGATGGTCTGCCCCGCCCCGGCGAAGATTCTGTGCCTTCACGTTCCGCGGCCGGCGCTGGCGCCGTTGGTGAGCAGCGTCGATTCCTCCGTGATGCAGCCCATTGCGCGCTCCACCGAAGCGCTGAAATTGCTGGTGAGCTATGTTGGGGCGCTGCAGGAGGATCATGCGCTTGCCACGCCTCAGCTACGGCACCACGTGGCCTCGCACGTACACGATCTGATCGCTGTGGCGCTCGGCGCAACGAGAGATGCCGCGGCTCTTGCCCATGGGCGAGGCGTCCGCGCGGCGCGGCTGCGTGCCATCAAAGCCGATATCATCGACCATCTCAATCACGGTAATCTCACGGTTGCGGCGGTAGCGCGGCGGCACGCCGTCACCCCGCGCCAGGTGCAACGGATGTTTGAAGACGACGGGACCACGTTTTCACAATTCGTGCTCGGGCGCCGTCTCGCGCGAGCGCATCGATTGCTCGTCAATCCGCGCTACGCCGATCGGCCTGTGAGCGCGGTCGCCTTTGAGGTCGGTTTCGGCGACGTGTCCTATTTCAACCGCACCTTTCGTCGGCAATACGGAGCGCCCCCTTCGGACGTGCGTGAAGCGGCACGAGCAGGGCCGATCAACGGCACTTCATCCAGAACACGTGAGGGGCATTCGATCGGGGCGCCCGCGCGGCGGGACGGCGCCCGCCCGCCGGAATAGGACGATTACATTGAGCGCTTGTCGCGGGCGAGACACGCTCCAGCCGAATCAAAGGGCCGATCGCCCCAGGCGACCGGCCCCTGTCGTCATCGACAATAGCTTACTTCGCCATCGCAGCGTGCGCGGCCCTGCCGAGATGCATGCCGCAGGCACCCATCTTGCCGTTCAGCATCGCGTCCTGAGCAAGCGAGATTTCCTTCTCCGCCGCGAATTTGACCTCGTTGTCAGCCATTGCTTCCACCGCGGCTTCGGTCTTGCCGAGATTGGCACCGCTGCAGCCGACGCCCATCTGCGCGGCCTGAGCGGGAGCGACAGCGTAAGCGACGGCAGCCACGGTTGCTGCTGCGATCAATGTCTTAATCATGGGATGGTCCATCTCTTGTTCTTGGACAGATCCCAGCGTGATTGCGGAATCTGCAGAACAATTATTCGCTGTTCCCGGCAGCGTTTCAGAATGAACTTCGCGCGATATGAATGTGATGAGCGCGGCGCGCGGATCGCGCATGCGTTGCATAGTGTTTTGATTACATGTCGGTAAGGAAGCGGCGCCGCGATAGCCTTGCTCGGACCGTTCACTTCAATCGAACCGCACTTCCGATAATCAGCAGCGCGTCCCGCGCGCCCCTGCTACTCGCGACGTAAATCTCAACAGTCCGCAGGACCGAATTACCTCTGGCGTCAATGCGACTGATTGACGCCATGTCGATCAACCATTCGGCAACATAAACAATGAATATAAACTCATTTCAAATGAACGCATTTCGCATGCGAATCACGCATGGAACACATCGAGGTGATCCGTGCCACAAGCGCCCGCTGTCGCTTGATCAAACGGTCTGAAATTACCATATGGGCTGGGTGACAAAGCGTGGAAAAATTCCATTAACTAGCTGATCTCAGGAAGCTTTCTTCATGTTATGCGGCCCCGGCGGAACTTCCGCCCGCGGTACGGTTCAGAGAGCGCCAAACGGTTAATCGAAACTTACCGTCGCCATGCGTTTTGAGCTTAGCTGCATCGCAACATCGGAACTACCGCACTGCACTATATCATCTATATTCACTTCAACGATGAGGCTTTGGAAAAGCTGAATCTGAACTACTAGGAGACTACCATGTTGCTCTCGCTCATCCGCATGATCCAGGCTTTCCGGGATTATCAGCGTAATGTCAGCGAATTGTCCCAGCTCAGCGATCGCGAACTGGCCGATATCGGCCTCGACCGCTCGGACATTCCGCGCGTTGCCGCCGGTACCTACAACGGCTAATCGGCCGCAAGCCATCTGATGACGGATAACGCCCGCTTCCACAGCGGGCGTTGTCGTTTGTGGCGCGGTTTCAGATGCATATGGTCTCGAAACGCGCTAACGCTGCGCGATGACACCGCATCAATCCACTTCCCAACCCGTGCACATCGTGGGCGCGGGGCTCGCCGGCTCGGAAGCCGCCTGGCAGGTCGCCAATTCCGGCGTCCGCGTCGTCCTGCACGAAATGCGCCCGCAGCGAATGACCGAGGCGCATCGGACCGAAGGCTGCGCCGAACTGGTCTGCTCGAACTCCTTCCGCTCCGACGATGCCGCCAACAACGCGGTCGGGCTGCTGCACGCAGAGATGCGGCGGCTGGGCTCCCTCATCATGCGCTCGGCCGATGCCAACCAGGTGCCCGCCGGCGGCGCGCTGGCGGTCGACCGCGATGGCTTTTCCGCTGCCGTCACCAAAGCGCTGAACGAACATCCGCTGATCGAGATCAGCCGTGAGGAGGTCGCGGGCCTGCCGCCGGCCGACTGGAGCAACGTCATCGTCGCGACCGGTCCCCTCACCTCGGCACCGCTCGCCGACGCCATCAGGCAGCTGACCGACGAGAGCGCACTGGCGTTCTTCGATGCGATCGCACCGATCGTGCACAAGGATTCCATCGACATGTCGGTGGCCTGGTTTCAGTCGCGCTACGACAAGGTCGGACCCGGCGGCACCGGAGCCGACTACATCAACTGTCCGATGACCAAGGAGCAGTATGACGCCTTCGTCGCGGCGCTGCTCGATGGCGAGAAGGTCGACTTCAAGGATTGGGAGACCAACACGCCCTATTTCGACGGCTGCCTGCCGGTCGAGGTGATGGCCGAACGCGGTCAGGAAACGCTGCGCCACGGCCCGATGAAGCCGGTGGGATTGACCAATCCGCACAATCCGACGGTCAAGGCCTATGCGATCGTCCAGCTGCGGCAGGACAACAAGCTCGGCACGCTCTACAACATCGTCGGCTTCCAGACCAAGCTGAAGCACGGCGCTCAGCAGCGTGTGTTCCGCACCATCCCGGGCCTGGAGAACGCGGAGTTCGCCCGCCTCGGCGGCCTGCATCGCAACACCTTCCTGAATTCGCCGAAGCTGCTCGATAGTCAGCTGCGCCTGCGCGCGCAGCCGCGGCTGCGCTTCGCCGGACAGATGACGGGCTGTGAGGGTTACGTCGAGTCGGCCAGCGTCGGCCTGATTGCCGGCCTCTGCGCCGCCGCCGACACGCGCGGCGCCGCGTTGACGCCGCCACCAGCCACGACCGCGCTCGGCGCGCTGCTCGGCCACATCACCGGCGGCCATATCGAAACGATCGACGCCGGTTCGCGTTCGTTCCAGCCGATGAACATCAATTTCGGTTTGTTCCCGCCGCTGGCCAGTCCACCGACCAAGAAGCCGGACGGCTCGCGGCTGCGCGGCAACGAGAAGACCGTCGCCAAGAAACAGGCGATCAGCGCGCGTGCGCTTGCCGATCTCGACCACTGGATCGCTGACCACCTGCGCGTTGCGGCAGCGGCCTGACGATCATGAGCTTGCCGAAAGACGACGACGCCACCCTGTCGGCGCGATGGAGCCAGGGTGTCCTGCTCAAGCGCGACGTGTTCTCAACCGTCGAGCGCGGTCGCTTCCGCACCGATCACGGCGAAGTCGACGGCGTGCTGCGCCGGCTCGATCAGGTGCCGTTCTGGTCGTTCGCCGTGGCCTTTCATCTGTTCTCGCGCGAGCGCCGCGCGCTGACCCTGGCGCGCGACCTCGACGTCGGGCCGAAGCTGTTGTGGGCCGGCCGGCGCGCACTGGTGCGCGGCTTCATCGACGGGGCAGCGCTGCATCTGGCGAAGCCGCATGGCGACGTCGCTTATTTCCGCTCCGCCAAGCAAGCGTTGCGCAAGCTGCATCGCGCCGGCATCTGTCACAACGACCTTGCCAAGGAGCAGAACTGGCTGGTCGGCCGCGACGGCCGCGCTTACCTCACCGACTTCCAGCTCGCCGCCTGCTTCAAGACCCGAAGCCGGCTGTTCCGTATCGCGGCCTATGAGGATCTGCGGCATCTGTTGAAGCACAAGCGCAGCTACGCTCCGGAGGCATTGACGCCGAAAGAGCGCAAGGTGCTCGCCAGGAAGTCCGCGGTCGCCAGCATCTGGCTCAAGACCGGCAAGAAGGTCTATCAGGCGATCACGCGCGGCATCTTCAATTTCACCGACCGCGAGGGCGGCGGCCGCCGGCTGGTCAACGACGCCCCGGTGCTGGTCGATCTGATCCGCAGGAATCCGGACGTGCGCGATACCGCGATCGTCGCCTTCGCCGACCGCCGCGTCGGCGTCGGACTCTACGCCTTCGTCGAGGCAGACCAGTCCGCGCTGGAAAAGACGCTGCGCAATGAGCTTTCCGCAGCCAAGGGCGTCAAACCGCCGGAGCACATCCAGATCGTGCACGCATTGCCGCGCGATGCCGCCGGCAAGCCGCGCACGGAAATCCTGCAGCTCGTCGCCATGAATCAAGTCGACCTGATCGAGCCGCTGATGCGCAGCGACGCCGATCGCGAGTTCCTCAGGGACATCCTCGAGCAACGCAAGAATCTGCGCGATCGCTTCAATTTCGAAGTCGCCGAGATGGATCGCCCAGCGCGCTAAGCCTCGATGGCGCTGAAACGCCAGCGCGCTTCAGCTTCTTGTTTGAGCACGATCTCCGTGCAAACGCGTTCCGCGTTCGTCGCGAGGGAAAACCGCATCGCACTTTCCGGATCGTTCTTAGGCGCACGCAGTTCGCGGCGCCCGGCCCTCGACAAACGCGGCGCGAAGCCCCACTCTTTGCGAGGGCCGGCGCGCTCAAGGGACAGACTTAATGCCACTCACCCGTGGCCGTATCGGGGGATATGATTCCGAACGGATGGCGTTCGGATTCACCATGATGAACGGCGAGCAGGAAATCGAATGCCAGATCAGCGACGCCGCAATGGACGAGCTGGCCGGCACGCGTGGAACCGCGAGCATGGCGCGGCAGGCGCAATTCGTTGCGCTGCGCGACGCGGTCGAGCGGATCGCATCCGACATCTATGACAACAGCCCGGTGGTCCGGGGCGCAACGATCCGGATATTCACCAAGCATATCGCGAAGGAGTAGAGCTAAGCAGGGTTTACCGCACAAGCGCTTTGCGTTTGTCGCGCCAGATCAGCTTTAGCTGCCGAACTCTTCCGTGCGCGCCGCCCGCCACAACGTCCAGAGCGTGCGCAGGCGTGAGACCGGCTTCGGCACGAACGGATCGTAGTCGGCCGCCCTCACCCGCTTCAGCTCGCGCCTGACGTGAGCGAGCGGCAGGAAGATCGGACGCACGCCGGACGGCACATCCGCGAGCAGTCCGAAGGCGGTCTTGAGATGGCCCTGCGCTTCGTCCGCGAGCTGATCGATCGCAGCGCGAATGTTCGGCGTCGGCTTGCCGGCAAAGACCTCTTCCTTGCTGCTGCCGTGCTGCTGAAGCAGCGGTACCGGCAGAAACAGCTGCTGCCGCGAGGCGTCCCGGCCCAGCGACGCGATGACCTGCGCCATGCCCTGGGCGAGGCCTGCATGACGGGCAAGGTGATCGATCGCCTCCGATGGCCGTGCCACCACGCGCGTCGCCTGCGACAACAGCGCCGAGGCCGTGGAGTCGAGATAACCCTCGAGGGCGGCCAGCGACGGCATCGGATCGTTGTAGAGATCGAACTGGTGCTCCTCGACCAGCTGCGACAATGGCGAGACCGGCAGGCGGTGATTGCGGATCGCATACAGCAGCTCTGCCGCGACCGGATTGCCCTCGACGCCGCCGTGCCCCGTCCCGGCCAACATGTCGGTCCACCACTGCAGCCGCATCTCGCCGGGCAGCGGCTGGCTGACCTGCTCGTGCACGCGCGAAACCTCGATGTTGAAGGCGTAGAGCGCCAGCAACGCCCGGCGTTCCGGACCCGGCAGGAACAAGGTCGAGGCGTAGCGCACGAAGTCATGGGTCCGCACCAGATCGGCGCAGAATGCCGCGCCGTCCTTCGGCGCCTCCGTCGCGCTCATGGCACCGCGATCAGCGCCGCCGCGACGCGACGCCGCTCGCCCAGCATGATGTTGTAGGTCCGGATCGCAGGGCCCGTCTGCATCGGGTCGAGCACCACCCGCACCGCGCGCAGGGCCTCGCGCAGGCCCTTTGGCGGCACCCAGACCTCGGTGCCGCTGCCCACGATCAGGGTGTCGATCGCATTGGCGGCCGCGAACACCTTTTGCAGCGAATATTCGTCGATCTCCTCCGGCCTGGTGACCGGCCAGGCCCACATCGAGTCGGGCAGGCACAGCAGCGAGCCGCGATGCGACATATCGGCAAACGCGAAGCCACCCTTGCCGTAGGCCTCGATCGGCGCCGACCTCGGAAGATGGGGAGCGTCCGAGGGATTGCTCATGACCGGTTACTTCTTGGCTGCGGCCGCGTCCGGCTTCTTGGCCGGCGCGTCCTGCGCCTCGCCCCGTGTGGTGTGAACCCCGAGATAGATCAGGATCGGCGCCGCGATGAAGATCGAGGTGTAGGTGCCGACCAGCACTACGCCGAACATCATCACCGCCGTGAAGCTATGGATCGCCTGGCCGCCGAACAGCAGCAGCGCGAGCAGCGCCAAGGTCACGGTGACGTGGGTGATGATCGAGCGCGACAGCGTCGAATTGATCGATTCGTTCAGCAGCTGCGGCATCGGCATCTTCTTGTAGCGCCGCAGCATCTCGCGGATACGGTCGTAGATGACGACGGTGTCGTTGAGCGAATAACCGAGAATCGTCAGCAGCGCCGCGATGCTGGTGAGGTCGAAGTCGACCTGGGTGATCGACATGAAGCCGATCGTCAGCACGATGTCGTGGACGTTGGCGATCATGGCGCCGAGCGCGAACTGCCACTCAAATCGGAACCAGAGATAGATCAGGATGCCGACGATCGCGAACATCAGGCCGATCATGCCGTAGGCCAGCAGCTCGCCGGAAACTCGCGGTCCGACCACCTCGACGCGGCGATAATCGACGCTGTCGCCGAGCGCGCCGCGGACCTTGCCGACCGCATCCTGCTGAGCCTTGTCGCCGCCCGGCTGTTCGGCGACGCGGATCAGAACTTCAGCCGGACCGCCGAACTGCTGCAACTGAACCTCGCCGAGGCCAAGGCCGTTCAAGGTCGTGCGCATCGCGGCAATGTCCGCCGTGCCGGACTTGGACTGCACCTCGAGCAGCGTGCCGCCCTTGAAGTCGATGCCGAAATTCAGACCGTGGGTGAAGAACAGCGTGATCGCGAGGATCGAGAGCAGCGCCGAGATCGGGAAGCTGATGCGGCGGAAGCGCGTGAAGTCGAAATGCGTGTCGTCAGGCACGATGCGCAGCGACGGCAACAGACCGAGCGCCGCGACGACGGTCAGCACGACAATCAGGATGCCAAGGCCAATGAGAACAGTATGAGTCACAACAGGCCTCTCAGATCGGCACGGTTTGCGGCCGCTTCCACCGCACCCACGCCGCGACGATCAGGCGCGTCAGGGTGAAGGCGGTGAACACCGTGGTGATGATGCCGATGCCGAGCGTCACGGCAAAGCCGCGAACCGGTCCGGTGCCGATGTAGAACAGCACGGCGGCAGCGATGAAGGTGGTGATGTTGGAGTCGAGAATGGTGGCCAGCGCCCGCTTGAACCCGGCGTCGATCGCCGAGATCGCGTTGCGGCCGCCGCGCAATTCCTCGCGGATGCGCTCGTAGATCAGCACGTTGGAGTCGACCGCGATGCCGACGGTCAGCACGATGCCGGCGATGCCGGGCAAGGTCAGCGTGGCATTGAGCAGCGACAGCAGCCCGAAGATCATGGCGACGTTGATGGCCACGGCGATGTTGGCGAACACGCCGAACAGCCGGTAGGTGAGCAGCATGAACACGATGACGAGGATCGATCCGACATAGGCGGCAAGCTCGCCCTTCTCGATCGAGTCCTGACCGAGGCCGGGACCGACGGTGCGCTCCTCGGCCACGGACAGGGGCGCCGGCAACGCGCCGGCACGCATCAGGATCGCCAGATCGTTGGCCGACTGCACGGTGAAGCTGCCGGAGATCTGGCCCTGTCCGCCGGTGATCGGCTCACGGATCACCGGTGCCGAGATCACCTTGTTGTCGAGCACGATCGCAAACGGCTGGCCGACATTGTCGGCGGTCGCCTGCGCGAATTTGCGCGCGCCCGACGTGTTGAACTTGAAGCTGACGATCGCCTCGCCCGTGCGCTGGTCAAAGCCGGGTTGGGCATCGGAGAGTTCGCCGCCGGAGACCAGGACCTGCTTCTTCACGACGTACGGAACCGGTGGCGGCGAAGCGCTCATCAGGAGCTCGGAGTCCGGCGGCACCCGGCCCTGCTGCGCCTGGTCTGCTGACACCGAGGTGTCGACCATCCGGAATTCCATCTTCGCGGTCTTGCCGAGCAGCTCCTTCAGGTGGGTCGGGTCCTGCAGACCCGGGACCTGCACCAGGATGCGGTCGCTGCCCTGGCGCTGGATCACCGGTTCGACGGTGCCGAGCTCGTTGACGCGGCGTTCGACGATCTGAATCGACTGCTCGATAGTCTTGCGCATCCGCTCGATCATCGCCGGCTGCGACACGGTCAGACGGATCAAGCCGCCCCCTGCATCGGTCACGTCGACGTCGCGCTGGCCGCTGGAGCCGAGCATACCGCCGATCGGCTGCGCGACCTCGCGAAGTTTCGTCAACGCCGCCGGAACATCGCTTTCCTTCGCGATACGGGCCTCGACGGCGTCGTTGCGGATCGTGATGCCGCCGGTGAAGCCAATCCGGGCATCGCGAAGCGCCTTCCGGGCGTCGTCACGAACCTGTTCGAGCTTTTCCTTCTTCACGTAGTTGGCATCGACCTCGAGCAACAGGTACGAGCCGCCCTGCAAATCGAGGCCGAGAACGAGGCGCCGCTGCGCCCATGCCGGCCAGGTCTTGACCTGCGCTTCGGGGAAGAAATTGGGCACGGCGCACAGGCAGACCACCAGCGCTATCAGGATAATCCCCAGCGCTCGCCACCGCGTGAAATACAACATCGAATTGACCTGTCAGATTCGGCAAAAGGCTCCGCGGCAATCAGCTCGCGGACGCCTCGTCCTTGGCGTCGCCCTTGGCCGGCTCACCCTTGGTCCGCACGCCCGAAATCATCTGGCGCATCTGCCGCACGCGAACGCCGTCCGAAATCTCGAACTCGATCTGGTCGTCGTCGACCACCTTGGTCACCTTGCCGACGAGGCCGCCCGAGGTCACCACGGTGTCGCCGCGGCGGATGTTCTTCACGAGGTCTGCATGATCGCGCACCTTCTTCTGCTGCGGGCGCAGAATCAGGAAGTACATGATGACGAAGATCAGCGCGAATGGCAGCAGCGACATCAACATGCTGTTGGTGTCACCACTCGCTCCAGCCTGGGCAAACGCAGGAGTAATCAGCATTCGGACGATCCTCGGATAAGACGGGAAAGGACCGGCAGCGCCCTCGGGTCGGGGCGGTATGGCGGTCCGGACAAATTCGCGCGGACTATAGCGGCCGCGGTCCCAATTGCAACGTTAACGGACCTTCATTTAGGGCGCTTGCGGGACCGCCGCCAGCCCGATAAGGCTGCGCCGTCAGGAACTGGACAAATGCCGAAAAAAGTCAAGAAAACCACCAGCAAAACAGCCAGCAAAACCGCCCCCAAAGCGGCAGCCAAAAGCGTTGCAAAAGCCGCGACAAAACGCCCGGCGACGGAGCTCAACGGCGCGACCGCCGAGCGGATCGCGAACGCCCTGGAGACCATCGCCAGCCGCCTTGCAGCCGCCTCCCCGACTCACGATCCGGCCAAGTCGCTCAGTGCCGCGGACGCCTTTGTCTGGCATCCGGACGGACGGCTGGCTCCAGTGCCGCGCGTCAGCCGCGTCGAGATCGGCCTGCTCAAGGGCGTCGACCGGATGCGCGACATCCTGATGGAGAATACCGAGCGCTTCACCAACGGACTGCCCGCCAACAACGCGCTGCTGTGGGGCGCCCGCGGCATGGGCAAGTCGTCGCTGGTCAAGGCTGCGCATGCCAGCATCAATGTCGACCGCAAGCCGGCCGACCGGCTGAAACTGATCGAGATCCACCGCGAGGACATCGAAAGTCTGCCCGGCCTGATGGAGCTGCTGCGCAGCTCCTCCTTCCGCTTCATCGTGTTCTGCGACGACCTCTCCTTCGACGGCAACGACGCCTCGTACAAATCGCTGAAGGCCGTGCTGGAAGGCGGTATCGAGGGACGCCCCGACAACGTCATCCTCTATGCGACCTCCAACCGGCGGCATCTCCTGGCGCGCGAGATGATCGAGAACGAACGCTCGACCGCGATCAATCCGGGCGAAGCGGTCGAAGAGAAGGTGTCGCTGTCGGATCGCTTCGGCCTCTGGCTCGGCTTCCATCGCTGCAGCCAGGATGAGTACCTTGCGATGGTGAAGGGCTATTGCGATCATTACGGCATCAAGATCGCCGAGGACGAACTCGAGCGCGAGGCGCTCGAGTGGTCGACCACGCGCGGATCGCGCTCCGGCCGCGTCGCCTGGCAGTACACGCAGGAGCTTGCGGGCCGGCTCGGTGTGCGGCTGAGCGGCGCGTAGCTCGGGTAGCGCGTCCGGCAAGGCGCGGGGCTTCTGAATTCGGTGCGGCATGGGTACACTCGGCCCATGCCGGCCGACCCAAGCGCGATTGCGAGACGATGTGGCGAGTGCACCGCGTGCTGCGATGGCTGGCTGAAAATCCGGATTCGTGACCACGACGTCTATCCGGGGCAGCCATGCTCGTTCAGCAGCGCGGGCAAATGCACGATCTACGACGAGCGCCCGGTTGACCCCTGCCGCAATTTCGTCTGCGGCTGGCTGGCCCCGACAAGTCCGCTGCCCGACTGGATGCGTCCGGACAAATCCGATCTCATCTTCCTTCCCGCAAGCTTCGCCTGGCGGACGATCCCGGTCGACGTCGCGGTCGCCGTCGGGAAGCGTCCGAAGGCAAAGGCGCGCGCCTGGCTCGAAGCCTTCAGCCGTGACACGCGGCGGCCCCTGCTGCTGCAGTCGGACGGGGAATGGCACGCGCATGGACCGCCGCAATTCCTGCGCGACATGATCGAGCAGATATCCGGCGGCCTCGATCCGCTGAGGTAATATAAGACCTCAAACCAAGCGTGCCATTACTAAGGCAGGCTCCATTTTGGCATTCATTATCCCAAAATAGGCATTCGATGTTGCAGTGCATCCATAAATTGTCAGCAATACTGACACAGTTCGAAAAGAACATTTTTATCAGCTACTTCAGCGCCATCTAAGTAAGTCAATTTTTATTCCAAAAACCTCAGTGCGACAAATTGATGCACTGCACTAGTATTATAGTACCTATTTTGTCACACGCCGCGATTATCGCCCTCAGCGCATGCATCAGCCATGTATCTGGCATTTGGTATACATTAGCATTTCCACCCGTTTGCAGCCTCAGCACCCCGTTGAGGTGATCGGCAAATGGGGGATCGAATGAAAAAGAGACTTCTCGTAGGGACTGCATCCGCGGCGATTTGCCTGGCGCTCACGCAACAGCCGATACATGCGGCAACGCTCGACGACGTCATGGCGCGTCTGGATGCACTCGAACGAAACAATGCAAAGCTCGCCAAGGAGAACGCTCAACTCAGGGATCGCGTGAATCACATCACGAGCGCTCCGGCTCCGGCCACAGCGTCGACGCCAAAGGGCAATCCGGTCCAGCACGCGGCCGTTGCGCCCTCCCCAACGCCGCCGGCTCCCGAACATGCCGTCGTCAGCATCGGCGGCGCGCCGATCTACAGCAAGGCGCCCGGCGGCAACGCCTTCGTCGACAACACCACCGTCACGCTTTACGGCCACGTCGATCTATCGGGCGACTTCTTCAACGCCGGCGTGTTCGATCAAGGCAACAAGTTCGGCGTGGCGAGCAACCTCACCTATTTCGGCGTGCGTGCCCGCCACAACCTCGAGCCGTATGGCTTCGCCGGATGGGCCGCAGTGGCGCAGTTCGAATCCCTGGTCGAGGTCGCGGCAACGCCAACCGAACGCGCCGCGTTCGGCACGCGCGACAGCTTCATCGGAATGGAAACACCGTGGGGCGCGATCAAGGCCGGCAAGGCGGATACGCCTTACAAGAAATCGACCGCCAAGTTCGATCCGTTCTCGGCGACGCTCGGCGACTACAATTCGATCATGGGCAACACCGGCGGCGACCTGCGCGCAGAGTTCGATTGGCGCGCAGCGCACGCGGTTTGGTACGAGTCTCCGATCTGGAACGGTTTCCAGGCAACTCTGATGGCCTCGCCTGGACAGAATACGGCGAAGGACAACAGCGATTTCGCGCTCGGCGACTTCAACTGCCCCGGCACCTCGGCGCGCGGCAGCGGTAGCGGCTTCCCGCTGACATCCGCGCCGGAGGGCTGCACCGATGGCTCGTACGGTAACCTGTACAGCGCCTCGCTGACCTACAACCAGGGTCCGTTCACGGCGGTCGCCGCCTACGAGATGCATGAGGGCACCAACCGCACCGGTGACGAGGCCGTCACGCCGCTCAGCAACGGCGGCGTGTTGATCGTGCCGCCGGGAGCCGTCGGCGTCGCCAACGAATGGGCTGCCAAGCTCGGCGCCGGCTATGGCTTCAATGACGGCATCGGCAAACTGCAGCTCTACGGCATCTATGAGATCATGCGGCGCGAGAACACCGTTGCCGACTTCAACGAGCGTTCGCGTGACGGCTATTTCATCAGCGCCACGCAGTCGGTCGGCGCCTGGGATATCAGTGCGTCCTGGGCTCACGCCAATGCCTCGCCGGGCTCGCCTGGGACCGGCGTGTTCAACAACTACACGGTCGCTCCGCCGGCCGGCTCGGCCGACTTTGCACTCAACACCGTGGACAGCAGCGCCGATCAATATGCGGCAGGCGTCAAGTACCACTTCAGCCCGTTCGCAACCTGGTATCTCGTCGGCAGCTATCTGCGTAACGGCCCCGGCGCGCATTACTGCCTTGGCGTGAGCGGTCATGGCTACGGCGTGTGCGGACGCGACGCCAACAACAACGTGGTCGCCGGCAACAAGGCGAGCGCGGTCACGACCGGCATGACGTTCGACTTCTAGATCAAAACAAAACGGGGGAGGCTTGCGCTTCCCCCGTTGTCTTTGTTGTGAGACTTGGAAGTCCCGGCGCGTAACTTACGCGCCGTTGAGGAACTGGAGCGGATCGACCGGGGACGAGCCCTTGCGGATCTCGAAGTGGAGCTGCGGCGAGCCCGCCTCGCCCGACTGACCGGACTTGGCAATCACTTGGCCGCGCTTGATGGTATCGCCGCGTTTCACCAGGATTTCGCTCGCATGGGCGTAGGCGGTGACGTAGCCGTTGGAATGGCGAACCAGCACGAGATTGCCGTAGCCCTTCAGCTCACTGCCGGAGTATGCGACGACGCCGTCTTCGGCCGCCTTCACCGGCGTGCCTTCGGGCACCGCGACGTTGATGCCGTCATTGACCTTGCCGTTGGTCTTCGAGCCATAGGCGGTGATGACCTTGCCGCGCACCGGCCAACGGAAGGTCGGCAACGCACCGGTGGCGTCGCTCGACTTGGTGGCGACAGGCGCTTCGGCAGCGGCCGCCGGCTGTTCGACAGTTGCAGTCGGCTGCACCAGCCGCGCGCTCTGCTGCGGCAGCGCAGTGGCGACGACCTTCGGGGTGGCCATGGCTGGTGCTGGGGCCGCTGCGACCGGCGCAGTAGCAACCGGTTGCGCGACGGGCGCAGTAGCAGCCATCGCCGTCTTGGCGCCGGGCACGACGAGCTTCATGCCGAGGCTGAGCCTCGCCGACTGGTCGAGATTATTGGCGCGGGCGAGCTCGGCCACCGGGATGTGGTGCTGGCGCGCGATGCTGTGCAGCGTATCGCCACGATTGACATAGTGCACGCCGGCAGGCGCGGCTGCCACGGCGACCGGCCGCGTGGCAGGGGCTGCCATCGCAGGAGCCGCGGCGACCGCTCCTGGACGCGGAATGACCAGCTGCTGGCCGGGCGACAGCGCGCGCGGTCCCTTGTATCCGTTGGCGCGCACGATATCTGCGGTCGAGACGTTGTAGCGGCGCGCGAGCACCTCCAGCGTGTCGCTGGTACCGACGATGATGGTGGTGCCGCTATGGCCGGCATGCGCCGCGGCGACCGAATGCGGAACGGTGCCGGTGGCTTCGATCTGCGGGCGCGCGGGCGGCGGTGTGTATGACGAAAGCCCACGTCCGCCTCCGGAGACGCCGGCATTGGCAACCGGGTAAGACTGCGGCGCCGCAACCGGCGGCGGCAGCGGCTGTGACTGGTACTGTGAATACTGCGGTTGCGTTCGCGGCCGCGCGTATTGCGGCAACTCGCGCGGCGGCGGCCCCTGCACGGTGCCGGTCGGCTGCGGATCAAACGCAAACGGATTTTGCGAGTAGGAATTTTGCGAGAAGCGCGACGACATATCGGCGCTGCAACCGGCAAAAGCCATGGACATCAGCGTCAGCACCGCAACCTGCGGTACGCGACGCGAGCGAAGCAACTCAACAACCCCAGACATGGTTACTCACTCGTACGCAACAAAAGACTGTTTTGAGTAAACACGTACCGAGTAAATAACCGCTTAACCCTGCGAATAAGGCGTTGGTGCCAAGCAGCAAATCGCCGAATTTACAATTCGCGCGCGATTCCCGGCAGCGCCGGCACAAAGCGGACATCGACCAGTTCCTTGCGGTCGAAGCCGTTCTCCGTCCGTACCATGCGGACCAGGGTCTGCGTGCCCTGATGCGGTCCGACCGGGGCGATCAGGATGCCGCCGGGATCGAGCCGCTCCAGGAGCTTCTCCGGAATCTGCTCCATCGCCGCGGTGACGATGATGCGGTCAAAATCGCCGGCGCCGGCCGGGACGTCGAAGCCGTCTCCGAGCAGCACCTCGATATTGTAGTAGCCCAGCTTTTCGAGCCGCTTGCGGGCTCCGTCGGCCAACGTCCGGTAGCGCTCGATGGTCAGGACCTGCTTGCACAGCCTGGACAGCACGGCCGCCTGGTAGCCCGAGCCGGTGCCGATCTCGAGCACGCGGTGGTCCTTCTGCAACTGCAGTTGCTCGGTCATGTAGGCTACGACGAAAGGCTGGCTGATGGTCTGCCCGCAGGCGATCGCAAGCGCGCTGTCGCGATAAGCATAATTGCGATCGCGCGGATCGACGAACATCTCGCGCGGCACCTCTTCCATGGTACGCAGCACCGCCTGATCGCTCACCCCTCGCCGCCGCAGGGTCAGCTGAAACATCATCTTCTCGGTCGGATCGGGGTTCACGGCCATGTTCGTCAGCGTCTCTGGGCAGCAGCTCGGAATCTCGCTCCGCTTGATGCCATTGAAATCCGAAATACCGCGTTAAGGAAAAATTTCCCGTCACTTTTTGTTCCCGGTCAGGAACCTGTACTCCGATTTCATGATGGTGCCGATGTGACAGCTTCCCATATAATCTGAGGCGATGTGCGGCTGACGCCAGATGGCGCGGACGTGGGCTCATGGTTGAGCCGTCGCTCGTCCAGCGCTGGACGAATCTTGCGCAACGCGCAGTCAGAGTGCTGCGGCAAACAGCTGTCGCACGCTGGAAACCGGATAATTCTCAAACGTTTGCATTGCGCCTCGTAGTGTTATTTGCGAGCCTGTTTCAGGGACGGGCAAGGATTCCATCATGACAGCGATACGGCCGGCGGGCTGTTCAGTTTTCCTCGTGGAGGACGAGGTCATGATCCGGATGATGGTCGCCGATATGCTGGAGGAGCTCGGCCACAGTGTCGCAGCCGAGGCCGGCGAAATCGGCGAAGCGGTCAAGCTCGCGCAATCGACCGAATTCGACCTCGCGATCCTCGACGTCAACGTCAACGGCAAGGTGATCACCCCGGTCGCCGAGCTGATCAACGCCCGCAACCGCCCCTTCATCTTCGCGACCGGCTACGGCTCGTCCGGCCTGCCCCCGGAATATCGCGACCGTCCGGCGCTGCAAAAGCCCTTCCAGCTGGAAACGCTGGCCCAGATGATCTCCAGCGCGATGAAGGGTGCGCCGGTCTAGCGATCGATCACCTGGAATTCCTTCAGCGTCGCGGTCAGCGCTTCCGAAAACGCTTCATCGGTGCGGTCGAGCCGCAGCGGCGTCACCGAGACGTAGCGCGCGGCCAGCGCGGCGAGATCGGTGCCTTCGGCCGGCGTATCCATCATCGCCGCGCGCTCGAAGCCGATCCAGAAATACGGATTGCCGCGTCCGTCGTGACGGCGATCGATCTTCAGAAAACCCTGATTGCGCTTGCCCTGCCGCGTGATCCTGATGCCCTTGACGTCATCGGGCATGCACGACGGGAAGTTGACGTTGATGACGGTGTTTCTCGGTACACCCGCGTCGATCACCTTGCGGATGATGTCGGGTCCGAATTTCAGCGCGGTGTCCCACAGCGGCGCGTTACGCGTCTCGACCGAAAATTCCTGCGACAACGCAAATGACGGAAAGCCGAGAATGGTGCCCTCCAGCGCGCCGGCGATGGTGCCGGAATAGACCACGTCCTCGGCAACGTTGCGGCCCTTGTTGACGCCGCTCAGCACGAGATCCGGCAGCTTGTCTCCGAGAATGTGGCGCGCGCCCATGATGACGCAATCGGTCGGCGTGCCGCGCACCGCGAAATGACGCGGGCTGACCTCGCGCAGGCGCAGCGGATCGTTGAGCGACAGTGAATGCGAGACGCCGGATTGATCGAGCTCGGGGGCAACGATCCAGACGTCATCGGACAACGAGCGCGCGATTTGCTCGACGACCTGCAGGCCCGGAGCGTGGATGCCGTCATCATTGGTGCAGAGAATTCGCATCCGTCAAAGTGCCTCTTGTTCCGGTTCGACGCAGTTTTCTTGGGTTGCAGTTTCTTGGGTTGCAGTTTCTTGAGTTGTTGTCGTCTTAACCGGCTAGGGCCGCGGAGGCAAACCTGACGACGGCCCGTGCCATCGCGTCGACGTGACACGCCACGGACGCACAAATCTACCGCTGCCGGCGATCTTGCGGTCGAACACCGGCCAGGCCGGTTGGGCCGGCCGCCGAACGACCGTGATAACGGGTGTCAGCGGCGGCGGCTCGAGTTTTTTGGCCGGCGCGGCCTGGCGCATTTCGGGCTTGAGAGCCACGGACCTGAGCGCCACGGGTTCGGGCTCCGAAGATTCAGGCTTCGAAGATTCAAGCCTGGAAGCCTCGCGTTCGGCAGGCTCAGCTTTGGCCAGCTCGGGCTTGGCAGGCACGGGCTTGATCGTTTCAGGCTTGAGAGGTTCAGCCTTTACCGGTTCAGCCTTGAGCGGTTCCGACTTCCGGGCCTCAGGTTTGGACGGCTCGGGGACGACCGGTGCGGCTTGGCGGAGCTCGGGCTTCGGCGCGTTCGGAAGCTCTGATGTGGGAAGCTCGGCCCTCATCGGATCGGACTTGCCGGGCGCAGACGTGAGAGGCTCGGCCTTCAATGACTGAGGCTGGGCAGGCTCAACCTTCGGGGCATCGAACTTCCGAGATTCAGGCCTTGGCGACTCGGGGGCGACCAACGCGGTTGGGCGCAGCTCGGGCTTTTGAGGATTCGGAAGCTCCGGGTTGACGAGCTCGGCCCTGGTCGGTTCGACCTTACGAGGCTCAAGCCTCGGCGGCTCGGGCTTGGGCGGCGCCGGTGCGGGAGCCTCGGCCGGTCTTGCGACGAGCGCCGCCGCGGCCGATTTCGATTTCAGCCGCGCGATCAGCTCCTCGATGGAGGGCACCGATGTCGCCTCAAGCGGCGCAGCCGGCGGCGTGGCCCTGACTGGAGGCGGCGGTGGCGCGACCGCCGCCGATGGTGGTGGTGGTGGCAGATCGGCCGGTGCAAGGTGTGCGAACTTGCCGCGTGCGATCTCCAGCGCGTTGTCGAAGTCCACCCGGTCGATCCAGGCCTTCGATTGCACCTCGATCACGCGGGCTTCCCACAGGCGCGCGGCCTCGATGTCGTAATAGCCCATCTGCTTCTGATTGATCAGCTGCAGACCATGGCCGGTGACGGCCCATTGCTTGCCAAGCCAGTGGATGTCACGGTGGAGCGGCATCACACTGGCCCTCGCCTCACATGCCGTGCTCGATGACCTTGAGCCCGCCCATGTAGGGCTGCAGCACATCGGGCACCGCGATCGAACCATCCTGCTGCTGGTAGGTCTCCATCACAGCGATCAAGGCGCGCCCGACTGCCGTGCCGGAGCCGTTCAACGTATGCACGAAGCGCGGCTTGCCGTCGGGGCCGCGATAGCGCGCGTCCATGCGACGGGCCTGGAAATCGCCGCACATCGAGCAGCTCGAAATCTCGCGATAGGCGCCGCCGTCGCCCTGCCCCGGCATCCACACCTCGATGTCGTAGGTCTTCTGCGCGGAGAAGCCCATGTCGCCGGCGCACAGCGTCATCACGCGATAATGCAGATCGAGCTTCTGCAACACCTGCTCGGCGCACGACAGCATGCGCTCGAGCTCGTCCTTACTGGCTTCGGGCGTCGTGATCGACACCAGCTCCACCTTCGTGAACTGGTGCTGCCGGATCATGCCGCGCGTATCGCGTCCCGCAGCGCCCGCCTCGGCGCGGAAGCACGGTGTCAGCGCCGTGAGCCGCATCGGCAGCTCTTTTTCGTCGAGGATGGATTCGCGCGCGAGGTTGGTCAGCGACACTTCGGCGGTCGGAATCAGCCCGAGCCGCTCGCTGCGCAGATCGGCATTCGGTGTCGAGAGCAATTCACCTTTGATCGCCCAGAACTGGTCGTCCTCGAATTTCGGCAATTGGCCGGTGCCGAACATCACGGCGTCGCGCACCAGTAGCGGCGGATTGATCTCGGTATAGCCGTGCTCGCCGGTGTGCAGGTCGAGCATGAACTGCCCGATCGCACGCTCGAGCCGCGCCAGCCCCTTCTTCAGCACGACGAAGCGCGCGCCGGACAATTTTGCCGCCGCCTCGAAATCCATGTATCCGAGGGCGGTCCCGAGATCATCGTGCAGCTTCGGTGCAAAGCCGTAGTCGCGCTTCTTCCCGAACACATGGTGCTGGACGTTGCCGTGCTCGTCGGTGCCGTCGGGCACCTCGTCGAGCGGCAAATTGGGTATCGACGACAGCTCCTTGGTCAGCTCATCATCGAACGATTTCGCCGCCAGCTCGAGCTCCGGCATCGTGGTCTTGAGTTCTGCGACCTCGGCCATCAGCTTGGCCGCGCGCGCCTCATCCTTCGCCTTCTTGGCGTCGCCAATTTCCTTGGATGCCGCGTTGCGCCGCGCCTGGGCCTGCTCGGAGGCCAGGATCGCGGCACGGCGCTTCTCGTCGATCGCCAGCAGCGACGGCGACAGCGGCCCGAGTCCGCGGCGCTTGAGGCCGGCGTCGAAGGCTGTCGGATTGTCGCGGATCGCTTTGATGTCGTGCATGGGTCAGTCCTGGCGGGCTAGCGTTGACCGCCAACGAACATGTTGGCAGTCAACGTTCCACTACCACACCGGTCATCATCCGCAAAAGCGGCGATCCAGCAGAGGTGTGACACCGAATGTGATCTAGACAGCCTATTCCGCCGGATTGGTCGCCGACGGCGCCCCGGACGAGGTGCTCGCGGTCGCGGCCTTCTTCTCCACGATCCGGACTGCGATGATGGCGCCCTCATAGAGCGCCAGCAGCGGGATCGCGAGCGAGGCCTGGCTCAGCACGTCGGGCGGCGTCAGCACTGCGGCGATGATGAAGGCGACGACGATGAAGTAGCGCCGCTTCTCCTTCAGCATCTTCGAGTTGACGATGCCGATGCGGCCGAGCAGCGTCAGGATCACCGGCAGCTGGAACGCGATGCCAAAGGCAAAGATCAGCGACATCATCAGCGAGAGATATTCGCCGACCTTGGGCAGCAGCTGAATCTGGGCGGTCTCCGCGCCGGCGGTCTGCTGCATGCCGAGCGAAAAACGGGTCAACATCGGGAAAACCACGAAGTAGACCAGCATCGCGCCCATCACGAAGAAAATCGGCGTCGCGACCAGATACGGCAGGAAAGCATTGCGCTCATGCTTGTAGAGCCCGGGCGCCACGAACATGTAGACCTGTCCGGCAACGATCGGGAACGAGATGAAGGCGGCCCCGAACATTGCGAGCTTGAGCTGGGTGAGAAAATACTCGAGCAGCGCCGTGTAGATGAATTTCGAATTCTCCGGTCCTGCCACCCAGATGAACGGCCAGACCAGGACATTGAATATCTGCTTGGCGAAGAAGAAGCAGATGATGAACGCCACGGCGAAGCCGAGCAGCGCCTTGATCAGCCGCGAGCGCAGCTCGATCAGATGATCCATCAGGGGGGCCTTGGAGGCCTCGATGTCTTCGGCGCTCATGACGCCCTCGCGTCCTTGAGCACGTCGGGTTCGGCCGGCGTCGCGGGCGGTGCCGGCTCGGGCTTCACTTCGTTGGTGATCGCGAGCGGCTCGCCAGTGGCAGCGTGCGCCTCAGCCTCGACGAAGGTTTCCGGTGTCGGCTCGGCAGGTGTGGTGGGCGTTACCGCTACATCGCTGGCCGACGTCACCGGTGCGTCGATCGCGGAGGCGACCTGGGCATCGACCGGCTTGTCGATCTGCAGGGCGTCGCTGACGTCCTTCTGCAGCGAGGTCATGACGTTGCCGCTGGTGATGCCGGTTGCGGCTTCCCTGACCTCGTCGAAGCCCTTCTTGAGGTCGGCCATCTCGGCCTCGCGCATGGCTTCCTGGAACTGGCCCTGGAATTCGGAGGCCATCCTCCGCGCCTTGCCCATCCATTGCCCGACCATGCGCAGCACGCCCGGCAATTCTTTCGGGCCGATGGCGATCAGCGCGACGACCGCGATGACGACCAGTTCACTCCACCCGATATCGAACATGAATTCTTCCGCCTAAGCGCGCCGCCATCGGCCCCTGAAAGGATCTGGGGCTGCCGGCGCCTTTTCTCAATCGGCGTCCATAGCGCGTCTCTGCGACGGCGTCACCGTTTCGCGCAAGGAAAAACGTCGAAATATGCGACAGTACAAGCGCGTTAGACGGCCTTGCTGCCGACGTCCTGGCGCGCGGCGGACGGCGTCGAATTGTGATCGATCGACTTGGTGGGCTCGGTCTTCTCCACGACCTTGTCGTCGTCCTGCATGCCCTTCTTGAAGGCCTTGATGCCCTGGGCGACGTCACCCATCAGGTCCGAAATCTTGCCGCGTCCGAACAGCAGCAGGACCACTGCGATCACGACGATCCAGTGCCAAATGCTCAGCGAACCCATCCTGCAACCCTCCAGAAATGGCCGGCGGACCGGCCTGAAACATGGCCGGAAGTTAGGCCCGCGGGGTGTCAAAAACAAGGACCTCGGCCGCGGCAAATCGCTGTCGCGGCTACGTAATATTGCTAGGCTTAACCGGGAATATTTGGGGCTATTCGCCCCTGTCCTCGGCGTCGTCCTCATCGCTCGCGTGGTCGGCGCGCTCGTCCGGCTCACCAGCGTCGGGCTCGGCCGCGTCCACCTCGGCGGCAGCTTCCGCTTCGGCTTCGATTTCGGCTTCGGCCGTCACGTCCACTTCGGCGGACTCAACCTCAGCAGCCGCTTCGGCCTCAGGCTTCGGCTCCTCCGCTTCCGGCTCGACAGCCGGCGCCAGCAGCAGTTCCAGCGTATCGCCGGGCTCGAGCGGCTCCTCGTCCTCCCGCAGCGTCGCATCATCCGACGGCGACGGAACGGAAAAGCCGGTCGGCAGACGCGAGTCGAGCAGACCGGTGCCCTTCAGCTCCTCGAGTCCCGGCAGATCGCCGAGCGCTTCCAGGCTGAACTGCGACAGGAACCCGTCGGTGGTTCCGAAGGTCAGCGGACGGCCCGGCGTCTTGCGGCGGCCGCGCGGGCGGATCCAGCCGGTCTCGAGCAGCACGTCGATCGTTCCCTTCGACGTGACCACGCCGCGAATCTCTTCGATCTCGGCACGGGTCACCGGCTGGTGATAGGCGATGATCGCCAGCACCTCGATCGCCGCACGCGACAGCTTTCGGGTCTCGGTGCTCTCGCGCGTCATCAGCCACGACAGATCGCCCGCGGTGCGGAACGTCCATTTGTTGGCGACGCGCACGAGATTCACGCCGCGCGGGGCATATTCCGCCTGCAACTGCGCGAGCGCCTGCTTGATATCGACGCCGTCGGGCATCCGCTTTGCGAGCGTTGCCTGATCGATCGGCTCCGCCGATGCGAACAACAGGGCTTCCAGGAGCCGCAATTCCTCAGGACGCGCTACCGGATGATCCATAGGAGAAATCTCCTCCTCGGGCTCGTCTCTGCGCACTTCCGCCAAGCTTGCCATGGGCTTGCTCTCCTTCTTCCACTTACTCAACCGACAGGTCCGGCGCTGCCATTGCGGCCTGCGCTTGACGCTTTCGGAAATAGATCGGCGCGAACGCCTGCTTCTGGTTGATTTCCATCTCGCCTTCGCGAACCAGTTCGAGGGCGGCAGCAAAGCTCGATGCGAACACCGTCGCCTTCTGCTTGGGATCGGCGACGTAGTTCATCAGGTACTCGTCGAGGCAGCTCCAGTCCTCGGCGAGGCCGACCAGCCGCTCCAGCGAGGCGCGCGCTTCCGCCAGCGACCACACCGTCCGCTTGGCCAGATGCACCGAGGTCAGCACGCGTGACGCGCGCTGCGTGGCATAGGCCGACAGCAGGTCGTACAGGGTTGCGGTGAACTTCGGATGCTTGATCTCGGCGATCGATTCCGGATTGCCGCGCGGAAAGATATCGCGCTGGAACTGCGGCCGGTTCATCAGCCGGTTCGCCGCCTCGCGGATCGCCTCCAGACGGCGCAGCTGGTTGGCGAGCGCGGTCGCCATTTCCTCGGCGCTCGGCCCCTCCGCGGTCGGCGGTTCGGGCAGCAACAGCCGCGACTTCAGGAACGCGAGCCAGGCCGCCATCACCAGATAGTCGGCTGCGAGTTCGAGGCGAATCTTGCGCGCCGCCTCGATGAACGAAAGATACTGGTCGGCGAGCGCAAGGATCGAGATCTTCGACAGGTCGACCTTCTGCTGCCGCGCCAGCGTCAACAACAGGTCGAGCGGGCCTTCATACCCCTCGACATCGACCACCAGCGCCGGTTCGCCATCGGCGAGGTCGGCCGGCCGCCCGGTCTCAAACGATAGAATTTCAGCGGTCATGCCGTCCCTACCCGATCCAACAACGCATCCAGTTCAGCCCGCGCCACCTGCCGGTCGAGCGGCTGGGGCGGCCTGCGCGCGGCGAGCGTCGCCTTGGCTCGCTCAAGCGCCTTGCCGGTCAGTTCCGGCGTCTCCCGCGCGACGTCGCGCATCTCGTCGATATTGCCGTTGCAGTGCAGAACCATGTCGCAGCCGGCGCTGACGATGGCGCGGGTCCGTTCGGCAATTGATCCGGCCAGCGCATTCATCGACACGTCATCACTCATCAACAAACCCTGAAACCCGATCAGGCCGCGAATCACCTGTTCGATGATTGTCGCAGAAGTCGTCGCCGGATGGACGGGGTCCAGCGCGCTAAACACAACATGTGCAGTCATGGCGATCGGCAGATCGGCCAGCGGCTGGAACGCGGCAAAATCGCTCCGTTCCAGCTCGGATTTGGCGGTATCGACCGTCGGAAGCCGGAAATGGCTGTCGGCGGTGGCCCGGCCATGGCCGGGAATATGCTTGAGAACCGGCAGCACGCCGCCCTGTTCCAGCCCCTCGGTGACCGCACGCGCGATCGCCGCGACCTTGCCCGGTTCGGTTCCATAGGCCCGGTTGCCGATCACCGCATCCGCCCCCGCCACCGGAACGTCGGCCAAAGGCAGGCAATCGACGGTGATTCCGAGGTCGATCAGGTCGGCTGCAATCAGCCGCGAGCTGAGCCGGGCCGCGCTCAGGCCAAGCTTCGGGTCGAGGTCGTAAAGCGCGCTGAAGCTCGCGCCGGGCGGATAAACCGGCCAGTGCGGCGGGCCGAGCCGCTGCACCCGACCGCCCTCCTGGTCGATCAGGACCGGCGCATCGGCCATGCCCGCGGCGGACCTGAGTTCCCCAACAAGAGCCGCTACTTGGGCAGGACTCTCGATATTGCGCTTGAACAGAATGAAGCCCCATGGCCGCTCGGCGCGAATGAATTCGCGTTCTGCGTCGTTGAGGATCAGCCCGGATACGCCCGTGATGAATGCGCGGTTCGTCATTCGGCCGATTAGGCCGTATGCAGCTCACGGGTCAAGGAAACGGCCTTTAATTTCTTTGGATGAGGCACTGCGGCCCACCGGCCGACATCAGGCTTCGGCACACTTGGTTCGCCTCTTCCGAGGACGCGAACGGGCCGGCGAAGGCGCGGTAGTAGACGCCCTTCTCGCCGAGATCGACGCGTTTCACCACCAAAGGCTGCGAACCGAGCACATTGCGATATTTGCCCTGCAGCGTCCGATAAGACGATTGCGCATCCGCCTCGTTCTTCTGCGACGATACCTGGACCAGATATCCACCACCGCCAACCGAGGCGGTCGAGGTCGACGCCACCCGGGTCGGAGGCGCAGCCGGAGCTGCGTCAGCCTGGCCGGGGGCCAGCGACATCGGTGCATTCACGCTGGCGTTGGCCGCTGCCGGATTGCCGCGCGAGATCGGCGGCTTTGCAGCTGCCGGCGGCTTGGCCGGTGCGGCGACCGCGGCCTGCGTGCCGTCGGGCGTTTCGCCCTTGACCGAGAGGGTGCGGATCTTGCGCGGCTCGTTGTTCGGCAAGGTCCCGTTCGCGGTGAGCGGCGCCGGCGCAGGCTGCGCCGTCTGCACGCTGGCGACCGGCGGCGGATTTGCATTCGCGTTCAACGGCGGAAACACCACGCGCGGTCCGGCGGTCTTCGAGTTGACGTCGACCGGGGTTTCTTCACGCGACACGATCTTCTCGGTGCCGTCACCAGTCGCCATCCGGTCCGGCGTCTTGGCCGGCGCATCGGCCTGGGCCGGGATCACCTTGGTCGGCGTGTTGTCGGCCTTGATGATCGGCGGCTCACCGCTGCGGGGCGATCCGACATAATTG
The DNA here is from genome assembly GCF_020889685.1 of Bradyrhizobium oropedii. GTDB lineage: Bacteria > Pseudomonadota > Alphaproteobacteria > Rhizobiales > Xanthobacteraceae > Bradyrhizobium > Bradyrhizobium oropedii. The sequence continues at coordinate 4,540 of NZ_JACMYO010000101.1, read as the reverse complement.
CGATAGCCGAGCGCAGCGCCGGTACCGACCACCGCAAGCGCCACCACCGCAGCGACCGTGATCAGGCCGCTACTCCGCTTGCGCGGTTCGGGTTCTTCCTCATACGCCTCATAGGCGTAGGGATCCTCCGGATAAGCCGGATCGCGCTGCAGATCCTGTTCGCCGGCTTCGAGCTGGCCGTACAGCGCGTCATCATAGCGCGACGGATCCTGCTCATGACCGGCGCTCTGATAGTGCGGCTCGTCGTCAAACGCCTCAGGCTGCCGAGGGGCTTCGACCGGCCGATAGGGTGCCACCGGCTCGGACGCGCGCTGCGGCTGCTGCGCCGCATAGCGGTGCAACGGATGCACCGGGCTCGGCTGGTAGTCCTGCTCCGGCTCTTCGTACTCGGTGTGCTGCACGGGCGGCGGCTGAACCGGCGGCGGAACGACAGTCTCCTGGCGCGCGCGCTGCATCCAGGGCGGCGGGCCGGCCGGCGGCGTGTTGTCCTCTTCCGCCTCGGGCTCGTACTGTTGCGGCCGCGCATTGGCGCGCGACTGCAGCGGGCGCGGCGGCGGCTTGTTGGCGGCGCCGAACGGGTCCGTCTGGCCGATCAGCCGGGCCAGTTCGGCGAGTGGATCGCTCTCGGCCCTGGAGGCCGTGTCGGCGGAAAAATTTCGGTCCTGATATCGATCAGCCATTGTGATGATGCATCCCCTTCGGGACAGCGCCAAGATCGCCGGCACAGCCGGTCCGAACGAGTTGGCCCCTGCCAGATGCCCTCACAAATCCCCACTCGTGAGGGCCTAATGCCCCTGCCTACCGCATCTCGGTTGGAGCATGGACGCCTAGAACAGCTAAGCCCGATGCCAGAACCGAGACGACGCCCTGAACCATTGCCAGTCGCGCCCTCGTGATCTCTGCATCATTATTGATAATGAAGCGTAAATAGGGCAAATCGCGCCCCTTGGTCCAAAGCGCATGAAATTCACTGGCCAAATCATATAGATAAAAAGCGATTCGGTGCGGCTCGTGTGCCACCGCCGCAGCTTCAATCATCCGGGGATAGAGCGCAAGGCGCTTGAGCAGATCGAGCTCGGCCGGGTCGGTCAGGCGCTCGACCGCAGCATTGCGCAGATAGGCCAGCCGGGCCTCGTCGGTCTCTGGCAGATCCGGAACCGCCTCTTCCCGCGCGTTGCGGAAGATCGAATGGCCGCGGGCGTGACCGTACTGGACGTAGAAGACGGCGTTGTCCTTTGACTGCTCGATCACCTTGGCGAGGTCGAAATCGAGCACCGCGTCGTTCTTGCGGAACAGCATCATGAACCGCACCGCGTCCGAGCCGACCTCGTCGACGACTTCGCGCAGCGTGACGAAATCGCCGGAGCGCTTCGACATCTTCACCGGCTCGCCATCGCGCAGCAGCTTGACCAACTGCACGATCTTGACGTCGAGCGCAGCCTTGCCGGCGGTCACCGCCTTCACGGCCGCCTGCATGCGCTTGATGTAGCCGCCGTGATCGGCGCCGAACACGTCGATCAGATTGGTGAAGCCGCGCTCGAACTTGTTGCGGTGGTTGGCGATGTCGGACGCGAAATAGGTGTACGAGCCGTCCGACTTGATCAGCGGACGATCGACGTCATCGCCATAGGCGGTGGCGCGGAACAGCGACTGCTCGCGGTCTTCGTAATCCTCGACCGGCTTGCCCTTCGGCGGCGGCAGGCGGCCCTCGTAGATGTCGCCCTTGGCGCGCAGGAAATCGATCGTCTCGGCGACCTTGTTGTTGCCGGACGTGATCAGCGAGCGCTCGGAGAAGAACACGTCGTGATGGATGTTGAGCGCGGCGAGATCGCCCTTGATCATCTCCATCATCATGGCGATCGCCTTGTCGCGCACGATCGGCAACCACGCAGCTTCCTTCATGTCGAGCAGCTTGGCGCCGTATTCCTTGGCCAGCGCCTCGCCGACCGGCACGAGGTAATCGCCGGGATAGAGCCCTTCCGGGATCGCGCCGATGTCCTCACCGAGCGCCTCGCGGTAGCGCAGGAACGCCGAGCGCGCGAGCACATCGACCTGGGCGCCGGCGTCGTTGATGTAGTATTCGCGGCAGACGTCGAAGCCCGCGAATTGCAGCAGGCTGCACAGCGCGTCGCCGAACACGGCGCCACGGCAGTGGCCGACATGCATCGGCCCGGTCGGGTTGGCCGAGACGTATTCGACGTTGACCTTCTCGGCCTTGCCGATGTCGCTGCGTCCAAACGCGGAGCCGGCAGCCAGCACGGCGCACAGCGCGTCGGCCCAGACCTGTGGCTTCAGGGTCAGGTTGATGAAGCCGGGACCGGCGACATCGACGGAGGCCACCAGCGCGTCGGCACGCAGCCGCTCGGCGATCTTGTCGGCGAGCTCACGCGGCTTGGCCTTGGCATCCTTGGCAAGCACCATCGCCGCATTGGTCGCCATGTCGCCGTGGCTGGCATCGCGCGGCGGCTCCACCACGACACGGGACAGATCGATGCCCGCGGGCCAGTTGTCCTCGGTTGCGACAGCGGCACAGATCGCGTGCACGCGCGTCAGCATGTCGGCAAAAAGGTGTGGTGAAGCAGTGGTGTCGGCCATGGCAGGGCGCTAACGCAAATCCGGGGTCGAGTCAAAAAGCCTTTGGTGCTCGATCAGGGCGAAACGGTCGGTCATCCCGGCAATGAAATTGCCGATCCGCCTGTTCCGTGCGCCGGCGGTCTCCTGCACGCTCCCCTCGATCCATTCCGCCGGCAGGTCGCCGGGCGACTGCCGGTAGCGCTCGAAGAGATTGCGAACCACCTGCTCTGCTTCCCGCATGACCAGCATCACCCGCGGATGGCGATACATCCGCCGGAACAGGAACGCCTTGATCGCCGCCTCCTGTTCGGCCACCTCGGGCGGAAACGCGATCAGCGGCGCATTGTGGTGGCGCACGTCCTGGGCCGATTGCGGCTGGGCGGCCGCCAGGCGCCGGGTCGCCTCATTGAAGACCGCGTTGATGAAATGTGAGATCAGCTCACGCACCAGTTCGGCGCCGCGCCGGACCTCGTCGAGCCCGGGATAGTGGCGGTCGATCTCGGCGATGATGTCCGCGGTCAGCGGCATCTCCTTGAGGTCGTCGACCGCAAACAGACCGGCGCGCAGGCCGTCGTCGATGTCGTGCGCGTCATAAGCGATGTCGTCGGCGAAGGCCGCGATCTGCGCCTCGAGCGAGGCATAGCTCCAGAGCTCGAGATCATAGGTCCGGTTGTAGTCGGCGATCCCGACCGGAATGCCGCTTTGCAGATAGCGGCCGGCCGGAGCGCCATTGCGCTCGGTGAGCGGCCCGTTGTGCTTGACGATCCCCTCGAGCGATTCCCAGGTCAGGTTCAGCCCGCCGAACTCTGGATAACGATGCTCCAGCGAGGTCACGACCCGCAGCGTCTGCGCATTGTGGTCGAAGCCGCCGTCATCTTTCAGGCATTCGTCGAGTGCCCGCTCCCCGGCATGCCCGAATGGCGGATGGCCGAGGTCGTGGGCGAGCGCCAATGTTTCGGTCAGGTCCTCGTCGACGCCCAGCTGGCGCGCCAGCGCGCGGGCGATCTGCGCCACCTCCAGCGTATGGGTCAGCCTGGTGCGGTAGTGATCGCCCTCGTGGAAGACGAAGACCTGGGTCTTGTGCTTGAGGCGGCGGAATGCGGTCGAGTGGATCACCCGGTCGCAATCGCGCCGGAACGGGCTGCGGGTCCGGCTCGGCGGCTCCGTGACCAGCCGGCCACGGCTGCGGTCGGGATCGCAGGCATAAGGCGCGCGGGGGGCAGCCATTCCGACCGACACGGTATTTTAGTCCTTATCCATTTGATTCCATGGTTCGACGCACTTAACTATGTCTGAGGCGGCCGACCAAATGAATTGGCTATGACGCCGGGTATGATCCGATCAGATCATCCCGAGATAAGGTTTCGGAGACCGATATGACTGCTGCCATCACCGTCAGCGAACGGGCCGCCCGCCGCATCGGGCAAATCCTCAGCAAGGAAGGCGACGGCGCCAAGCTGCGCATTTCCGTCGAGGGCGGCGGCTGCTCCGGTTTCCAGTACAAGTTCGACGTCGAGCGCACCCAGGCCGATGACGACCTCGTGATCGAGCGCGACAGCGCGGTCGTGCTGATCGATCCCGCCTCGGTCCCGTTCCTGGCGGGCTCGGAAGTCGACTTCGTCGACGATTTGATCGGCGCCTCGTTCCGCGTCGTCAATCCGAACGCCACCGCCTCCTGCGGCTGCGGCACCAGCTTCTCGATCTAACGCTTCCTCGACTGACGCAGCTTTCCGAGGCGAACCGGAATCCGGTCCGCCGACAGGCCGGCTATTCCGCCGCGATCACCTGCGGCCGCTCGACGTCGCCCTCCGCCTGCGGATCGAGCTTGCGCCGCAGCCTGCGGTCGATGCGGTCGAGATAGATGTAGATCACCGGCGTGATGAACAGCGTCAGCAGTTGCGACACGCAGAGGCCGCCGACCACGGCGACGCCGAGCGGCTGACGCAACTCGGCGCCGGCGCCGGCG
>NZ_JACMYO010000100.1 GCF_020889685.1 Bradyrhizobium oropedii | reverse complement strand
GGCAGGGTGCCTCGCACGATCTCGTCGGCGAGTTGCAGGCGCAACTCCTCGGCGCGCGTGACCTTGTCGGCCAGCGACGACGGGCGATCGACGCGCGGCACCACCGGCTCGGGCTCGGTCGGCTGCGGCGTGCGGGTCGGAAGATCGTCCAGGCTCATGGCTCAAGCGCTCTTGTTCAAACGCCTTTAGGCTCGTCGATGACGCTGACATGGGCAGCGACGATTCTCCAGCCCTCGGGGAAGCGAATCCATGTCTGCATCTGCCGCCCCACTCTACCCGGAGTGCTGTCCCGATAGAACAGCGTCGAAGCGATCGCGGTGTCGCGGCCATAGGTCGTGATCACGGTGCGCTCGATCTCGCGCATCAGGCCGACCGGCGAGCGCCCGGCGCGAAACGCCATGATCTCGGCATAGCCATAAAGGTTCTCGCCGATGCCGTAACGCAGCGTGCGGCTGTCGTTGCGGAACAGCTCGTCGAGCACCGCGACGTCGTTCGAGACCAGCGCATTCTCGTAGCGCTGGAACTGCGCGGTGACCTCGGCGAGCACGTCGGGAAGATCGATGTCCATTTTAGATCCCTCTCGGCGGCGGCGCGGCCGCGACGCCCATCTGTTCAAGTGCATAGGCGACCCGCAGCGCGATATCCTCACGCCAGGGCGCGGCGATGATCTGCACGCCGATCGGCAACGGTTCAAGCGGCACCGGCACGGCCACGACCGGCAGGCCGATGAAGGAGATCGGCTGGGTGTGGATCCCGATGTTGGGCCGCACCGGGAGCTCGACGCCATCGAGCGTGAAGCTGACCTGACCTAGCTTCGGCGCGGTGCACGGCGTTGCCGGCGCCAGGATCACATCGACCGACTGGAACAGCTCCAGCACCTTGGCACGATACCAACGGCGGAATTTCTGCGCCTTGTCGACATAAACCGCCGGCACCATGGCGCCCGCGATGAGGCGATCGCGCACCGCCGGATCGAAATCGTTGGGGCGCTTGCGCAGCCGATCGAGATGCAGCGCTGCGCCCTCGGTCGTGGTGATGATGTAGGCGGCGGCGCGGGCCCGCGCGGCCTCCGGCAGTTCCACGGTTTGCGTGGCGCCGAGCGCCTTCGCCACGCGCGCGACCGCTTCGACAGCCTCCGGAAACAAATTCTGCTGGAAATAGCCGCCGGCAATGGCAACCCGCAGCCGACCGACATCGTTGGCAAGCAACGGCACGGTCGGCTCGATCGACTGCACGATGCAGGCGGGATCGTCGGCGTCGGGCCCCTGCATGGCGTCATAGGCGAGCGCGAGATCCTTCACGCTGCGCGCCAGCGGACCGAGATGATCGAGGCTCGCGACGAACGGAAAGGATCGGGCGCGCGACAGCCTGCCATAGGTCGGCTTCAGGCCGAACGTGCCGCAGAACGACGACGGCACCCGGATCGAGCCGTTGGTATCGGAGCCGAGTGCGATCGGCACCAGCGCGCCGCCGACCGCGCTGCCGGAGCCGCCCGAGGAGCCGCCGGTCATCCGCGTCGGATCGTGCGGATTGCGCGACGGGCCGTCATGCACGTTCTCGCCGGTGAAATCATAGGCGTATTCGCCCATGTTGAGCGCGCCGACCAGCACGGCGCCGGCCGCCTCCATCCGCTCGATCAGCGTGGCGTCGCGCGGCGACGGCGGCAGGTCGCGATTGATCTTGGATCCGGCGCGCGTCGCAAGACCCTGCACATCGAACAGGTTCTTGACCGCGAACGGTACGCCGGCCAGCGGGCCAACGGATTTGCCGGCTACAATCGCGGCATCGATCGCACCCGCCTTCGCGCGGGCGCGATCGGCGGTGACGTCGGTGAAGGCATTGAGGACCTTGTCATGCGCCGCGATGCGCGACAGCGCAGCCTCGGTCGCGGCAAGGGCAGTGAGCTTGCGGTTTTTGACGGCATGCGCGATCTCGGCGGCCGACATGGACGCGGGAGTTTCAGACATCGCGATCTCAGGTCGAATAGACGGCAGCCGACGCGGCATCGTCAGGCAACGGGAAGTCGTCGACCAACCGCGCCAGCCGCAGCGAGACATCTAGATTCGCGCGCACCGCGGGACGCCAGGCGTCTTCCAGCGGCAACGCCATCGCGCGGGCGGCGGCGTTCATGTAGTCGTCGAGATGATCGGTCATTTCGCTCCCAGTGAGTTTTTCAAGAGACCGGCAACGGCGGATGCGGGATCGCCGTCAGCAGTTCTTTTGTATAGGCATCCTGCGGATTGCCCAAGACGTGTTCGGACGTGCCCTGCTCCACGATGCGGCCGGCGCGCATCACGATGACGCGATCACACAGCAGGCGCACCACGTTGAGATCGTGCGAGACGAACAGATAGCTCATGCCCATCGACTGCTTGAGGTCCTGCAGCAGATTGAGCACCACCGCCTGCACCGACACGTCAAGCGCTGCGGTCGGCTCGTCGAGGATCACGAGCTTCGGGTGCAACGCGATGGCACGCGCGATGCCGACGCGGGCCTTCTGGCCGCCCGACAGCTGGTGCGGAAAGCGGTCCAGGAGATTGACCGGCAGGCCGACCAGCCGCGCCAGCTCCTCGCAGCGATCGCGCAGCGCATCCCGCCCTTTGATGTCGCCGAGCTGCATGATCGGGTCCGCGATGGCGCGCGCCGCGGTGAAGCGCGGGTTGAGGCTGTCGGTCGGATCCTGGAACACCATCTGGATCTGGCTGCGCCGCGGCAACCGCGCGAAGGACTGCGGCAGGATGCAGCCGATGTCCTCGCCGTCGAACACGATGCGGCCGGAGGTCTGGTCCAGTAGCCGCATCACCATCATCGACGTCGTCGACTTGCCGCAACCGGATTCTCCGACCAGGCCGACGCTCTCGCCATGGTCGATCGAGAAGCTGATGCCGTCGACAGCGCGGAAGATCTCCTCCTCGACCGGCGGCTTGCGGCCGAACAGCTTTGTCAGCACCGAGCCGGCGCCCTGGCGCGGGTATTCCTTGACGAGCTTTTCGACTGACAGGAGGAGTTGCGACTGCTCCCTCTCTCCGCCTGCACTGCTGTGCCCCCTCTCCCCGTTCCTTACGGGGCGAGGGTTGGGGTGAGGGGTACTCTCCACGAGCGCAACTTGCGGAGAGTCCCCCTCACCCGCCACGCTCTGGCGCGCAAGTGCGCTGCCGAGCGTGTCGGCCTCTCCCCGCACGCGGGGAGAGGCGAGAGGATCCTCCTCGGGCAACAAATCCCTGAGCGACACCCCTAGCCGCGGCGTCGCGCGCATCAGCTTCCTGGTGTAGTCGTGCTGGGGCGACGCGAAGATATCGGCCGACTTTGCGGTCTCGACCACGCGGCCTTTCTCCATCACCACGACGCGGTCGCAATAGGCGGCGGCAAGGCCGAGGTCGTGCGTGATGAGGATGGTCGACATCGACCGGCGCTTCGTCAATTCGACGATCAAATCCATCACCGCCTTCTGGGTGGTGACGTCGAGGCCGGTGGTCGGCTCGTCGGCGATCAGAAGCTGCGGATTGCAGGCCAGTGCGAGCGCAATGACGACGCGCTGGCACATGCCGCCGGACAGTTCGAACGGATAGGCATGATAGCGCTCGCGCGGACGCGCGATCTTGACCTGCTCCAGCGCCTCGATCGCCTTCTCGCCGCGATCGGTGACCTGCGCCTGCTGCACATGCTGGCGCAGCACGTCCTCGATCTGGTGCCCGACCTTGCGGATCGGATTGAGCGCGGCGCGCGGATTCTGGAAGATCATCGAGACTTCGCGGCCGCGCAGATCGCGCATCTGGCCCTCGGTCGCGGCCTTGACGTCGATCCCGGAGAACATCACCGAGCCGTCGGCGATCCGGCCGGCGCGATCGAGAATCCGCATCACGGCATAGGACGTCACCGACTTGCCGGAGCCGGACTCGCCGACGATGCCGACGGTCTCACCCTTGCCGACGGAGATATTGACGTGCTGCACCGCCTTGACGATGCCGCGGCGGGTGGTGAACTCGACGGTGAGATCCTGGACGTCGAGCAGCGGCTGGGCGGTCATGCGCGCCTCCCCTCAGGCGAGGCGTCATCCAGAAATCCGCAAAACAACCCCATGCAAAGTAGCGAAGCGGTAGCGCGGCACCGTGCCGAGACGGTCATCACGTCCTCCGCTTGTTCGGTGCGCTCCCTCGCCCCGCTCTTGCGGGGTCGAGACAAGCGAAGCTTGCTCTTAGAAGGTTGGGGTGAGGGGCATCTATCGGCACGTACGACCGGCTCAGGAGCGCGCGGAGAGCCCCCCTCACCCGGTCCGCTAACGCGGCCCGGCCTCTCCCCGCACGCGGGGAGAGGCGAAGAAAGCGCGCATGCGTTAGCCAGGTCCACATCATCACGTCCTCCGCTGCGGATCGACGATGTCGCGCAGACCGTCGCCGAGCAGATTGAAGCAGAACACCGCGATCATCAGCGCCAGGCCCGGGAACAGCGCGATCCACCATTCGCCGGACACCATGAAGCCCGCGCCCTCGGCGACCATGATGCCCCACTCCGCGGTCGGCGGCCGGACGCCGAGCCCGATGAAGGAGAGACCTGCGGCGTTGAGGATCGCGTAGCCCATGGTCAGCGACATCTGCACGATCATGATCGGCATGATGTTCGGCAGGATGTGCCCGAGCAGGATACGATATTCGCCATTGCCGGAGAGCCGCGCCGCCTGCACGAAGCCGGCATTGCGGCGGACATTGGCTTCGGCGCGCGCGACGCGGGCATAGAGCGGAAAGTTCACGATCGCGGTCGCGATGATGATGTTCTGCACAGTGTTGCCGAGCGCGGCGACGATGCCCATCGCCAGCACGAACAGCGGGAACGCCATGATGGTGTCGGCGATGCGGCCGACGATGCGATCGGTCCAGCCGCCGAAATAGCCGGCGGCGATGCCGGCGAGCCCGCCCATCAGAAACACCAGCACCACAGAGGCGACCGCGATGAAGGTGTCGAGCCGTGTCGCGACGATGACGCGGCTGAATATGTCGCGGCCGAGCTGATCGGTGCCGAACCAGTGCGCGGCCGACGGCGACTTCAATGCGGCCGCGGTGTCGGAGGCGAGTGGATCATAAGGCACCACATAAGGCCCGAACAGCGCGGCAAACATGATCACGACCAGCAGCCCAAAGGCAAAGCCGGTGACCTTGTTCTCGCTCAGCACATAGCGGGTCTGCTCCAGCACCGCGGCAAGCCCGGAGGTGCGGGCAGGACCTGCGGGCTCGACGGTCGGCGCGACGCTGCTCATAGGCTAGCCCTCCAGCCTGACGCGGGGATCGATCACGCCGTAGAGGATGTCGATCAGGAGATTCAGCAGCACGTACATGACCGCCATGGTCAGCACGAAGCCCTGCACCGGCGCGAAGTCGGAGGCGATCAGCGCCTCGACGGCGTAGGAGCCGATGCCGGGCCAGGCGAACACCTTCTCCACCAGCACATTGGCGCCGAGCAGGAACGAGAACACCATGCTGAGCGTGGTGATGACCGGCAGCATCGCGTTGCGGAACGCGTAGGTCACGATCACCTTGCCGGGCGACAGGCCGCTGGCGCGCGCGGTGCGGACGAAATCCGACGCCAGCACCGCCAGCATCGAGGCCCGCGTCATGCGCGCGATCGGCGCCAGCGAGAAGATCGCGAGCGTCACCGCCGGCAGGATTAATTGGCTGAACGCAGAACGAAAAGCCTCGAAGTCGCGCGCGACCAGCGTGTCGATCAGATAGAAGCCGGTGACCGTCGGCGGCGCGCTATAGAATACGTCAAGCCGGCCGAGCGGCGCCGGCGACCAGCCGAGCCGGAAATAGAACACGTAAACCAGCACGAGCCCGGTGAAGAATACCGGCAGCGACACGCCGGCCGTCGTGGTGACGCGGCAGAGATGGTCGATCCAGGAGCCCGGCCGCGTCGCCGCCAGCACGCCGAGCGGAATCGCGATCACGATCGAGACGACGAGGCCGAGCAGCGTGAGCTCGGCCGACGCCGGCAGGCGGTTGCGCAGCTCGGCTGCGACCGGCTGGCCCGTGGTCAGCGACGTGCCAAGGTCGCCATGGGCGAGATCATTGGTGTAGTGGACGAACTGCTCGATCAGCGGCTTGTCGAAGCCAAGCTTCTTCCTGATCTGGTCGACTGCCTCCTTGGTTGCCGCAGGCCCTGCAAAATACGCAGCCGGATCGCCCGGCAGCGCACGCGTCAGCAGGAACGTCACGATCACGACCCCGATCAGCGACGGGATCGCGAACAACAGTCGCTTGCCGATCAGGGTCAGCATAAGCGCCTCACCCCTTCGCCATCGCGCGATAGTCGAGGCGGCGGTGGAACCAGTATTGGTAGCCCGAGATATTCTTCTGCATCGCGACGTTGACGAACGGCTGATAGAGCGGGATGCGCGGGATGTCGGCGAAGGCGAGATCGACGAAACCCTTGACGTCGGCGTCGTAGGCCGCGGTGTCGCCGTTGGCGGCAGCGATGCGCGCGCCGTCGATGAGCTTGTCCATCTCCGGCGACTTGTAGCTCATCGTGTTGAAGATCGAATTGTTGCCGTGATAGCACCAGTAGAAGAAGTACTCGGGGTAATCGAGCCAGCCCGAGAACACGTTGGTGAACAGCGGCATCTCCTTCTTGGTGAGCTCGGTGCGCCAATTGGCGCCGGGTACCTTGTTGATCGTGGTCTTGATGCCGAGCTGCGCGAGGCTCTCCTGCACCAGCACGCAGAGCGGCTCGTTGACCCCAGCGAAATTCAGGTCGAATGAGATCGTGGTCTCGAAGCCGTTGGCGTAGCCGGCTTCAGTGAGCAGCGCCTTGGCCTTCTCCATGTCGGTGTTGTATTTCGTCGGCTGCGGCCAGGCGACCTCGGTCGGCTTGTCCTTGGCCGCGCCGAACATCGGGTTGGCGAGACCGAACAGCACCGCATCCATGATCTTCTGATACGGCATCGCGTAGGCCATCGCCTGCCGCACCTTCGGATTGTCGAACGGCGGCTTGGTGACGTTCATGCCGATATACTGGATGCCGTTGGAGAACGGCAGCGAGACCACGTTGAGCTTGCCGTTCGCCTTCATCTCCTGGAAGTCCTTGAACGGCAGCTCGTAGGAGATGTCGGCATCACCGCGTTCGAGCAGCGCACGGCGGTTGCCGGCCTGCGGCACCATGCGCCAGATCACGCGCTTGATTTTCGGCATCGGACCCGAGACCCAATCCTCGTTGCGCTCCATGACGACTTCGGTGCCGGCGGTCCATTTGGTCACCTTGTAGGCACCGGAGCCCGCGGTCTGCTGCTTGGTGAATTCGAGCCCCCAGGCATCCTTCTCGCTGGCGCTCTTCTTCACCAGTTCGGAGTTGACGACGCAGGGCACGATGACCGCGAGGTCGGGGATCGTGAGCTTGTCTTTCTTCAGGAAGTCGACGCGCACCGTATGGTCATCGACGACGACGAACTGCTCGGGCTTGGTCAGCGAGCCCGCGCTCATCTGGAAGGTCGGGAAGCCGCCGACGCTGACGGCGCGATCGAGCGACCATTTGACGTCCTTCGCCGTGACCGGCGTGCCGTCGTGGAATTTGGCGTTCTTGCGCAGCTTGAAGGTGACCGACATGTCGCCGATGTTGAAATCCTCGGCGAGCTCGGGCTTGAACTTGTCGCGGTCGTAATAGGGCACGCCGCCCGGACCGCTCTTCATCTCGTGGCTGATCAGCCGGTCGTAGCAATTCCACGACACCTCATAGCCGGGCACGTTGGTGCCGACGCCGTGGATATCGAGATTGTTGGGTCCCCCCTCGGAGACGATCAGCAGCGTCTCGGAGCGCGCGTCGGCTTTGGCCGGCGACCAGATCGCGGGCGCGGTCGGCGCTAGCGCCCCCGCTGCCAGTCCGGACACCGATTTGAGGAAATCGCGACGCTTCATGTGATGCTCCAACGCCCCTAGGAACGGGCCTTGGAACTCAATTCGCAAGGATTGTGCCAACCCTTAACGAAACCTTATGAGGAGTTAACTCCATGTAGTAACAGAAGAAATATCCAAAGGTATCTTGATCTGACGCCGCCCGAGATGCTCGCCATTGCATACAAAGGACCGGTCGCTGCTTAATCAATAAGCAGAATGCAGAGGCTGCTCGCGTTCTGGCTGACGACCGATTCAAATAGCTAGTCCGGCCAGATCAGCTCCTGCAACTGCACGAAATCATCGACCCGGTCCGGCCAGCCCGCGATGCAGATGTGCCGGAGCGGATCGCTGGCCGAGTGCAGCATCATCAGCGCCATCAGCCGCCGCTTCAGCGCGAAATTCACCTCGCTGCGCGGGATGCCGAAGCCGTCGAACAGGCTGCGCACAAGCCGTGGATGCCCGGCGGCCATGAAGGCGCTGGGCCCGAGCAGATCGTATTCGCCCCATCCGGTCCGGACGTCGCCGAAGTCGAACAGGCCGGCGACATGCCAGCCATCGGCCCGGCGCCCGAGCAGGAAATTCTCCGGGATGTACTCGCCGGTCAGGATCACCGGCGGCGCGTGCATCGGGATCAATTCGGCGGCGTCGGCCAAGAGATCGTCGAGCGAGGTGAGGAATTTCGTCGGCAGGCCGAGGCGTTCGTGCCGTGCCCGGCACTGCGCGATCTGGCCGCGCATGAAGGCCTCCCAACGCGGCTCGATCGGCAGCAGGCTGCCGGGCGGCACAAGCTGCACCTCGGCGATCACGGCGCCGATCTCACCGAGCACGCGCTCCCGCTCGGCTTCCGACAGCGATGGCCACACCTCCGAACCGACGGTGCCGGCGAGGTGCGTGATGACGAGATACGGCCAGCCGTCGCGCTCGCCCTCCGCGACGAGGTCGGGGATCGGAATGCCGAGCCGCCCGCGCAGCTCCGCCAGCGCACCGCGCTCGGAGACGAATTGCGGGCGCAGGAACGGCGGGAACAGCTTCAGGATCAATTTGTCATCGAGCCCGACGACGAGATTGGTGCCGGTCGCAAACACATGCGGCGTGCCCCACGACAGCCCGTGGCCATCGGCGATATCGCGCGCGACCGGCAGCCAGCGCGAGGTGTCGCTGCGCCAGGCACGGTAGGCGTCGTAGTCGGTCAGAGGAGGAAGCGAAGCGATCATCTCTCAGACCGTCATTGCGAGCGAAGCGAAGCAATCCATGGCGCCGCTTGTACAGTGAATGGATTGCTTCGTCGCTTCGCTCCTCGCAATGACGGGAAGCCTTGTAGCCCGGATGGAGCGAAGCGTAATCCGGGACTCTGTGCCGCCTCGGAAACCGGCCCCGGATTTCGCTTCGCTCCATCCGGGCTACGCAACTGCACCCTCACCGGTCCGGATTGGCGCGCTCGAACTGGCGCAGCAGGCGGTTGCCGCGCTCGACGGCGTTGTCCATCGCGGCCTGCGCCGAGCGCTTGCCGGCGAACACCTGCTCGAGCTCCTCCTCGATCACGTCGCGGATCAGGACGAACGAGCCGAGGCGGATGCCCTTGGAATTGTCGGTCGGCGGCTTCAGCGTCACCTCCTCGATCGAGATCGAGGCGCCGGGATTGCGATCATAGAATCCCTGCGTGCGACTGAGATCGAAGGCGGCGCGGGTGATCGGCAGATAGCCCGTGTTCTGGTGCCAGGCGGCCTGCACCTCGGGCCGCGACAGATAGGCGAAGAATTTTGCCACGCCGGCATATTCAGCGCGCGGCCGGTCGCGCAGCACCCACAGCGTGGCGCCGCCGATGATCGTGTTCTGCGGAGCGCCCTGCACGTCGGGATCGTACGGCATCATGCCGTAGCCGACCTCGAATTTCGAATTGGCCTTGATGTCGGCGCGCGTGCCCGACGAGCCGATGAAGATGCCGCATTCGCCCTTCTGAAAGCGCGGCTCGGCCGCCTGCCCGCGGCCGCTATAGTCGAAGGTCTTGTCGGCCTGCCACTGCGCGAGCTGCGCGATGTGGCGCACCACCAGCGGGTTGTTGAAGATCAGCTGGGCATCGAGCCCGGAAAAGCCGTTGGCCTTGGTCGCGATCGGCAAATTGTGGAAGGCGGAGAAATTCTCGACATTGATCCAGGACGGCCACGACGTGGTGACGCCGCACATCGCACCGGCGGCGCGCAGCCGCTTGGCAACGATGCCGAGCTCGGGCCAGGTCTTCGGCGGCTGGCTCGGATCGAGCCCGGCGGAACGGAACATATCCTTGTTGTAGTAGAGGATCGGCGTCGAGGCGTTGAACGGGAACGACAGCATGTTGCCGTCGACATCGGCATAGTAGCCGGCCACCGCGGGCAGATAGGCCGACGGTGCAAACGTCTCCGATTGATCGCGCATCAGCTCGAACACCGGATAGATCGCGCCGCGCGCCGCCATCATGGTTGCGGTGGCGATCTCGTTGACCTGAACGATCGCCGGCTGGCTGCGCGAGCGGAAGGCGAAGATCGCCGCGGTGACGGTCTCGGTGTAATTGCCCTTGTAGCCGGGCACGATCCGGTAATCGGATTGCGAGGCGTTGAAGTCGGCGGCGAGCTTCTCGAGCTGCTTGCCGAGCTCGCCCGACATCGCGTGCCACCACATGATCTCGGTCGCAGCTTGCGCCGGCGTCACCAGCAGAAGGGCCGCCAACATGAGGTGCAGGAGCTTCAGAGCGAACTTCACAATAAGCCGTTCCCGGATGCCAACACGCCGTCATACGGCGCTACAACCGCAGATTCAATCGACACCGCAGGTTGCAGCGCGGGATTTGAAATTTGGCCGATGGGCGAACCATCGCCGTTCTGCTAAAAAGCGTTGAACCTTTTCCTCCCGCCCTGGACACAATCCACAAGGGGAATTGTAGCCTGTGTACCGCCGCGCCGGCCTTTCGCGGACAATGATGCTTGCCGTCGCGCTGTTATGGACAGCGGTCTCGGCGGGCGCTTTTGCGCGCGAATTCCGCACCGCCGATACCCAGAACGAGGACTATCCGACCGTCCAGGCGCTGAATTACATGGACCGCCTGATCACCGAGCGCACCGGCGGCCGGCACCGCATCGTGGTCTTCCACTCCCGCCAGCTCGGTGAGGAAAAGGAGACACTGGAGCAGACCCGGGCCGGCGCGATCGATCTGAACCGGACCAATGTCGCGCTGATCGGAACCATGGTGCCGTCCGTGAACGTGCTGGCGATGCCGTTCCTGTTTCGATCGCTTGAGCACCTGCAACACGTGCTCGACGGGCCGATCGGCAGCGATATCCTGAACAGTTTCGAGGCCCACGGCTTCGTCGGACTGGCTTTCTACGATTCCGGCGCCCGCTCGATCTACAACAGCGTCCGTCCGGTGCGCTCGCTCGACGACCTCAAGGGGCTGCGGCTGCGCGTGCAGCAATCGGCGCAGATGTCGGACATGATCCGTGCGCTCGGCGCTGACCCGGTCGAGATGCCCTACGGCCAGGTGCTGACCGGCCTCGCCAACCGCCTGATCGACGGCGCGGAGAACAACTGGCCATCGTTCGTCACCACCGGTCACTACAAATATGCCGGCTACTACACCTTGACCCAACATACCGTGAGCCCCGAAGTGCTGGTGATGTCACAAAAGGCCTGGTCGAGCCTCACGCCGGATGAGCAGGCGATCTTCCGCGAGGCCGCGCAACGCTCGAGCATCTACATGCGCGAGAAGTGGCGCGAGCTCGAGGAGCGCTCGCGCAAGCAGGCGGAGCTGGCGGGCGTCAAGATCGTGACCGACATCGATCGCAGGCCGTTCGAGGCGGCGATGGCCGGCATCTACGCCAGGGCCGAGCGCGATCCCGCGACCGCTGCGTTGATCGAACGCATCCGCAACATGGAGTAACCGGAGCTTGGCCGCACCCCAACAGCACGGAAAGATGCGACGGCCGGCGGCCTTCGGGCCGCAGGGCCGTTTCCGCATCGTCCAGTTGCTGCGTGCGGTACCGATCCGCTGGCGCATCCTTTCGATCGCGCTGCTCAACTCCGCGGTCGTGATCGTGCTGGCGGTGCTGATCTGGAACGGCTCGAAGGTGCTCGGCTCGGCCTGGGACGATGTCCGCCAGGTGCGGGAATCGGACAAGATCCTGGCCAAGCTCGAAAGCGAGACCAGCCGTCTGCAGAACCTTATCCATCGCTACATCAATCAGCCGAGCCCGGACCTGTTCGCGGAAATCCTGCTGCTGCGCGAAGCCGTGCTCGGCACGCTGACCAACCGGGCCTCGACCGACCCGATGCTGTCGGGCTCGGTCGAGCAGCTCGAACGCGTCACCAGCCGTTTCCTCGACGGCTTCGGCGAATTGCGCACCGTGCAGACCAAGATTTCCAAGACCTACGACGAACAGGTGCTGGGTCCGACCAAGGACATGGCCGGGCTCTACTCGATCATCGAGGGCGCCACCGGCCATCGCGATGCGCTGATCTGGCCCGCACTCGGCAAATCGCGCGAAGCGTTCACCTCGCTGCTGGTCGCCGCCAACGCCTACTACCTCTCGCTCGACTCGTCGTCGGCCGAGGAAGCCCGCCGCAACATCGATACGATCGAGAAGACGATCCCGGTCATGACCGACATGGCCGAGAACGATTTGCAGCGCATGGCGCTGGCGCGGCTCAAGGTCAAGACCGCCGAGCTGCGCGACGGGCTCGGCAAGCTCAGCGAACAGCTCACCAACCGCACCGATTTGTTGCGCAACTCGATCGACGCCAGCCAGGCGGATGCGATCGGCGCGATCGACGATCTCTCGGTGAAGATGCGCCAGCGCGAGCAGAAGGCGCAGGAGACGTTCGACAAGACGCTGACCTCGATCTCGCGCCGGGTGCTGTCGATCGCCGTGATCTTCCTCGGCGTCATCATGTCGGCCGGCGTCATGATCGCGCTCTCGATCCGGCTGCCGCTGGCGCAGATCATGGCCGCGATGCGCACGATCACCTCGGGCGATCTCGACCGGCCGGTGCAGGGCACATCGGCCAAGGACGAGGTCGGCGCCATGGCGCGCGCGGTCGAGGTGTTCCGCGAGAACGCGATCGCCAAGCGCAAGACCGAGGACGAGCTGCGCACCGCCAAGGAGAAGGCCGAGAGCGCGCTGCTCGAGCTCAACGCCGCGCAGCAGAACCTGATCGATGCCGAGCGCCTCGCCGCACTCGGCGGCCTCGTCGCCGGCGTCGCCCACGAGGTCAACAATCCGATCGGCATCAGCCTGACGGTGGCGTCGAGCTTCGCCCGCCGCAGCGAGATCTTCGAGAGCGACCTGAGGACCGAGCCGCTGCGCCGCTCCACGCTCGACGAATTCGTGCGCGCCTCGCGTGACGCATCGCAGCAACTGGTCGCGAACCTGCAGCGCGCCGGCGAGCTGATCCAGTCGTTCAAGCAGGTCGCGGTCGATCGCTCGCATGCCGAACGCCGCCAGTTTGCCTTGAGTGAAGCGACCGACCAGATCGTGGCGAGCCTGCGGCCGGTGCTGAAGAAGGCCGCGATCGCGCTGTCCGTCGACGTGCCCGATGGGCTCTTGATCGACGGCTATCCGGGCGCCTATGGGCAGATCTTAACCAATCTTTTCCTCAACGCCGTCAATCATGCCTTCGCCGACGGCCGCTCCGGCAACATCACGATCTCGGCGCGCGGGCGCGGCGCTGACGATGTCGAGATCATCTTTGCCGACGACGGGGCTGGCATGACGCCGGACGTGCAGCGACAGGCGTTCGACCCGTTCTTTACGACGCGCCGCAACGAAGGTGGTACGGGCCTCGGCCTCCACATCGTCTATAACCTCGTCACCCAGCAACTCGGCGGACGCATGATGCTGGAGTCAAGGGTAGGACAAGGCACGACTTTTCGCATTATCATGCCCAGGATCGCCAAGGGGGCAGCCAAGGGCGAGCCCACGATCACTGACGCAGCAGCCGACGGAACCAGTCAATGGCCGAACAGGACGATGTCCTCCAACTGATCGACGACACCGAGAGCCCCCCGGAGGACTCGTCGGCCCGGAAATGGAAGATCGCCGTGATCGACGACGATCACGCCGTCCATGAAGGCACCCGCTTCGCGCTCAGCGACTACAACCTGAACGGTGCGACGCTGGAGATCCTCTCGGCCTACTCCGCGGCAGAAGGCCGCACGCTGATGCGGGACAACCCCGACATCGCCGCCGTGCTGCTCGACGTCATCATGGAGACCGACGTCGCCGGCCTCGAGCTCGTCGAGTACATCCGCAACGAGATCAAGAACGAGACCGTCCGCATCATCCTGCGCACCGGCCAGCCTGGCCAGGCGCCGGAACGGCGCGTCATCGTGCAGTACGACATCAACGACTACAAGGCGAAGACCGAGCTCACCGCCGACAAGCTGTTCACCTCGCTGACCGCGGCGCTGCGCAGCTACCAGCAGCTCGAGCGCATGGTGCAGACGCGGCGCGGGCTCGAGATCATCATCGACGCGGCCTCGACGCTGTACGACTTCAAGTCGATGCAGCGGCTGGCCGAAGGGGTGCTGACCCAGCTCGCCTCGCTGCTCAACGTCGACTGCGCCGGCATCCTGGTGCTGCGCGACGACGGCAACGCGGCCGCGTGTGATTTCTCGGTGCTGGCCTGTTCGGGCTGCTACAGCCGCTTCATCGGCACCACCTCGTCGAAGGCGCTCGATGCCGATCTGCGGCACATGGTGGAAGCCGCCTTCCAGGCCCGCAAGAACGAATTCGCCGACCACCGCAGCGTGCTCTATTCGCGCACCGGCAGCGGCCGCGAGGTCGTGGTGCTGCTGCAGGCCGAGCGCCAGCTCTCCGACACCGACCGTGCGCTGGTCGAGATCTTCTCGAGCCGGCTGTCGATCGCGTTCGACAACGTGATCCTCTACCAGCAGCTGCACGAGGCCAACACCCAGCTCGAGGACCGCGTCACGCAGCGCACCCGCGCGCTGATGCAGGCCAACCGTCGGCTGTCGGCGCAATGGCTGCGGCTGCAGCGCGCCAACGGCTTCAAGAACGAGATCCTCGGCACCGTCGCGCACGACCTGAAGAATCCGCTCGGCGTGATCCTCGGCCGCACCGAGATGCTGACCGAACTGATCGGCGTCGGCTCGCCGAAGGAAAACGTCACGGCCCAGGTCGAGCACATCCGGGATGCAACCAAGCGGCTGACCTCGATGGTCGACCATCTGATCTCGGATGCGATGGCTGATGCCTTCGACATCACCATTCGCCGCGAGCCGGTCGATATCGCGGCCCTCGTCAACGAGGTGACCGAGGCCAACCTGCCCTCGGCCGTCAACAAGCAGCAGAGCATCTCGGTCTCGGGGCCGCAGCATTTCGTCACGATGTGCGACACCGACCGGATCCGCGAGGCGATCGACAATCTGGTCAGCAACGCCATCAAATATTCGCCGATCGGCGGCAAGATCACGGTCGAGGTCAGCCACGAGGGCGACGACACCGTGATCCGGATCGTCGACCAGGGCCCCGGCCTCAGCCCCGAGGACCTCAGCCGGCTGTTCGGCCGGTTCCAGCGGCTGTCGGCCAAGCCGACCGCGGGCGAGAGCTCGACCGGCCTCGGCCTTTCCATCGTCAAGCGCATCATCGACATGCATGGCGGCCATGTGACCGCACAGAGCCCGGGCCCCGGACAGGGGTCGACCTTTACGGTTACACTGCCGGCGACAGAGACATGAACCAGAACCCGCATATCTTCATCGTCGACGACGAGGCCCCGGCCCGCGAGATGATCGGCGATTACCTCAAGATGCACGGCTTCGGCGTGACGCTGTGCGACGGCGGCAAGAGCCTGCGCAAGGAGATCGAGAGCAACACGCCCGATCTCGTGGTGCTGGACCTCAACATGCCCGAGGAAGACGGGCTGTCGATCATTCGCGACCTCAAGAGCAAGATCAACGTCCCCGTCATCATGCTGACAGCTACCGCCAGCCCGATCGATCGGGTGGTCGGGCTCGAGCTCGGCGCCGACGACTACGTGGCCAAGCCCTGCGAATTGCGCGAGCTGATGGCGCGCATCCGCTCGGTGCTGCGGCGAAGCGGGCCGGCCAAATCAGCCGCGCCGGAACCGGCTGGTGCCAAGGCCGGAAAGGAGCAGCTGGTGCGGTTCGGCACCAAATGGCTCGATCTCGAGGCCCAGGCTCTGCGCGACGACGAAGGCAACGAGCATCCGCTGACCGCCTCCGAATTCGGCCTGCTGAAGGTGTTCGCGGCCAACCCGAAGCGCGTGCTGTCGCGCGAGCGGCTCTTGGAACTCGCCAATGCGCGCGACGCCGAAGCCTTCGACCGCGCCGTCGACCTGCGCATCATGCGCATCCGCCGCAAGATCGAATTCGATCCGACCAAGCCGTCGGTGATCCGGACCATCCGCGGCGGCGGCTACCTGTTCTCGCCGACCGGCGACAAGGCTTAGGCCGTTCCGGCTCTACCTCCGTCATCCTGAGGAGCCGCGAAGCGGCGTCTCGAAGGATGCACGGCCCGGTCCGTGGCCGTCGATCCTTCGAGACGCCTGCTACGCAGGCTCCTCGGATGACGGGTCTCAAATTCATCGAATTCGCTGTGCGGCACGCACAGAATCCACACACGTAAGGCTGTCAATCCGCGCAAAAATCCCTAAGTTTCGGCCATGCCGAAAACAGCCTCCAAAGACCCCGCCAAGCCAGCTGAAAAGCCAGCTCCGAAGACCGCACCCAAGCCCGTTGCCGCCAAGCCAGCAGCCAAGGGCGACCATATCTTCCTGGTCGATGGTTCGGGCTACATCTTCCGCGCCTATCACGCGCTGCCGCCGCTGAACCGCAAGTCCGACGGGCTGCAGGTCAACGCCGTGCTCGGCTTCTGCAACATGCTGTGGAAGCTGCTGCGCGACATGCCGGACGACAACCGGCCGACGCATCTGGCGATCGTGTTCGACAAATCCGAGATCACGTTCCGCAACAAGCTCTATCCCGACTACAAGGCGCACCGACCGCCGGCGCCCGACGATTTGATCCCGCAATTCGCGCTGATCCGCGAGGCGGTGCGCGCATTTGACTTGCCTTGCCTCGAGCAGGCCGGCTTCGAAGCCGACGATCTGATCGCAACCTATGCGCGGCTGGCAAGCGAACGGGGCGCCACCACGACGATCGTTTCCTCCGACAAGGACCTGATGCAGCTCGTCACCGACAAGGTGCTGATGTACGACACCATGAAGGACCGCCGCATCGGTCGCGACGAGGTGATCGAGAAATTCGGCGTGCCGCCCGAGAAGGTGGTCGAGGTGCAGGCGCTGGCCGGCGATTCCACCGACAACGTGCCCGGCGTCCCCGGCATCGGCATCAAGACCGCGGCCCAGCTGATCATCGAATATGGCGATCTCGAACAGCTCTTGTTCCGCGCGACCGAGATCAAGCAGCCGAAGCGGCGTGAGGCGCTGCTCGAGAACGCCGAGAAGGCACGCATCTCGCGCCAGCTCGTGCTGCTCGACGACAAGGTCGAGCTCGACGTGCCGCTCGACGACCTCGCGGTGCACGAGCCCGATGCGCGCAAGTTGGTCGCCTTCCTCAAGGCGATGGAGTTCACCACCCTCACCCGCCGCGTCGCCGACTATGCGCAGATCGATCCGGCCAATGTCGAGGCCGATCCCGGCAACAAGAGCGGCGCCAGCGTGTTCTCGCCGCTGCCGCGTCGGACGTCACGCCGGCGCCCGGAGATGCACCGGCATCGGCCGCAGCACCGCTGGCGAAAGCCAAGCCGACCGGCGCGCGCGACGACAAGAACTCCAACCGGAGAGGCACGCCGGCAACGCTGGCCGAGGCTCGTGGCGAAGCGATCCGCAAGACCGGCTTCGACCGCAAGGCATACCAGGCGATCGGCAGTCTCGATCAGCTCAACGCCTTTGTCGCGCGCGCGCACGACACCGGCTATCTCGCGATCGAGGCGATGTCGGAATCGATCGATCCGATGCAGGCCGAGCTGTCCGGGCTGGCGCTCGCCGTGGCGCCTAACGACGCCGCCTACGTCCCGCTCGGCCACAGGGAGCCCGGCGGTGGCACCGGCCTGTTCGACGCAGGGCTCGCGCCCGGCCAGATCAAGACCGCCGACGCGCTGAAGGCGCTGAAGCCGCTGCTGGAGTCGGTCGGTATCCAGAAGGTCGGCTTCAACGTCAAGTTCACCACCGTGATGCTGGCGCAGCATGGCGTCATGCTGCGCAACATCGACGATGCGCAGCTGATGTCGTACGCGCTCGATGCCGGCCGCGGCTCGCACGCGCTGGAGTCGCTCGCCGAGCGCTGGTTCGGGCATGCCGTCGTCAATTACGGCGGCCTCGTCGGCAGCGGCAAGGGCAAGCTGACCTTCGATCAGGTCACGATCGACAAGGCGACCGAATATGCCGCCGAAAGCGCCGACACGATCCTGCGGTTGTGGCGTGTGCTGAAGCCGCGCCTCGTCGCCGAGCGGATGGCGACGGTTTACGAGACGCTGGAGCGGCCGCTGGTCTCGGTGCTGGCGCGGATGGAGCGCCGCGGCATCTCGATCGACCGCCAGGTGCTCTCACGCCTCTCGGGCGATTTCGCCCAGACCGCGGCGCGGGTCGAGGCCGAGATCCAGGAGATCGCCGGCGAACCGGTCAATGTCGGCAGCCCCAAGCAGATCGGCGACATCATCTTCGGCAAGATGGGATTGCCCGGCGGCACCAAGACCAAGACCGGTGCGTGGTCGACCACCGCGCAGGTGCTCGACGACCTCGCCGAGCAGGGTCATGCGCTTCCGAGCAAGATCCTGGAGTGGCGCCAGGTCTCCAAGCTAAAATCGACCTACACCGACGCGCTGCCGACCTACGTCAATCCGCAGACCCACCGCGTTCACACGACCTATGCGCTGGCCGCGACCACGACGGGCCGGCTGTCGTCGAACGAACCGAACTTGCAGAACATCCCGGTTCGTACCGAGGACGGCCGCAAGATCCGCCGCGCCTTCATCGCGACGCCGGGCCACAAGCTGGTGTCGGCCGATTACTCGCAGATCGAACTGCGGTTGCTCGCCGAGATCGCCGACGTGCCGGTGCTGCGCCAGGCGTTCCGCGATGGGCTCGACATTCATGCGATGACCGCGTCCGAAATGTTCGGCGTGCCGATCAAGGATATGCCGAGCGAAGTGCGGCGCCGCGCCAAGGCAATCAACTTCGGCATCATCTACGGCATCTCGGCGTTCGGCCTCGCCAACCAGCTCGGCATCGCGCGCGAGGAAGCCTCGGCCTACATCAAGAAATACTTCGAGCGCTTCCCGGGCATCCGCGCCTATATGGACGAGACCAAGGATTTCTGTCGCCGCAACGGCTATGTGACGACGCTGTTCGGCCGCAAGTGCTATTACCCCGACATCAAGGCGTCCAACGCCTCGGTGCGCGCCTTCAACGAACGCGCAGCGATCAATGCGCGCTTGCAGGGCACCGCCGCCGACATCATCCGCCGCGCCATGATCCGTGTCGAGGACGCGCTCGCCGAGAAGAAACTCACGGCACAGATGCTGCTGCAGGTGCATGACGAGCTGATCTTCGAGGTGCCCGACGGCGAAGTCGCGGCGACGCTGCCGGTCGTGCAGAAGGTGATGCAGGACGCACCGTTCCCGGCGGTGATGCTGTCACTGCCGCTCCAGGTCGATGCCCGCGCCGCCAACAATTGGGACGAGGCGCATTGATCGAAGTCCACCTCGCCCCGCCTGCGGGGAGAGGTCGGATCGCATCTGCGATGCGATCCGGGTGAGGGGTACAGGTCTTACGGCTCGCACCGCCTAGCGGAAAGAGCCCCTCACCCCAACCCTCTCCCCGCAAGAGCGGGGCGAGGGAGCGCACTGTCGCAGCTGAACCACATTGCTCCGAGAGCAATTCCAGCATGGCTGCGCGGCGGATGACGCGCTAGAAGTGTGTGCATCCCCTCGCGAGACCCATCATGCCCCACACATCCGCTTTGCTCGGCTTTGCGCTCGTCTGCCTCGGCATGGTGCTGACGCCCGGGCCGAACATGATGTACCTGATCTCGCGCTCGATCACGCAGGGGCCGGCGGCCGGCATCGTCTCGCTCGGCGGCGTCGCGCTCGGCTTCGTGTTCTACATGCTGTGCGCGGCGTTCGGCATCACCGCGCTGCTGTTTGCAATTCCTTACGCCTATGACGCGCTGCGCTTTGCCGGCGCGGGTTATCTGCTCTGGCTGGCGTGGCAGGCGCTCAAGCCCGGCGGCCGCTCGCCGTTCCAGGTCAAGGCGCTGAAGGTCGATGGCCCGCGCAAATTGTTCGCGATGGGCTTTCTCACCAATCTGCTCAACCCGAAGATTGCGATGCTCTATCTAGCGCTGCTGCCGCAGTTCATCGATCCCGCCGGCGGCAGCGTGCTGACGCAGTCGCTCGCGCTCGGCTCGATCCAGATCGTGATCAGCGTCAGCGTCAACGCGATGATCGCACTCGCCGCCGGCTCCATCGCGGTGTTCCTCGGCACCCGCCCGACCTGGCTGCTGGTGCAGCGCTGGCTGATGGGCACGGTGCTCGCCGGGCTTGCGATGAAGATGGCGCTCGAGGCAAGGCGGGCCTAGTGAGTACCCTCTCCCCCTGTGGGAGAGGGTGGCGAAATCGAGCGGAGCGAGATGCAGCCGGGTGAGGGGTCTCTCTCCACGAACTCACTCGCGGAGGGAGACCCTTCATCCGGCGCTGCGCGCCACCTTCTCCCACAAGGGGAGAAGGTGAAGACCTCAATCCAGCTTCGCCTCCATCCCCCGCTTCGTCGCGGGGCGGGCCATCAGCGTCTCGTACCAGCGCTTGACGTTGGGGAAGTCGGCGAGATCCACCTTGTGGCGCGGGTGGCGCCAGGCCCAGCCGAGGATGGCGAAATCGGCCACCGAGAGATCGCCGGCGACGAAATCGCGGTCGGCAAGCCTGCGGTCCAGCACGCCATAGAGCCGCCGCGTCTCGGCCATGTAGCGCTTGAGGCCGTAGGCACGGTCCTGCTCGTTCTCCAGCGCGATGAAATGGTGCACCTGGCCCGGCATCGGGCCGAAACCGCCCATCTGCCACATCAGCCACTCATAGACCGGAATCCGCTCCGCCAGCGGCTTCGGCAGGAACTTGCCGGTCTTCTCGCCGAGATAGAGCAGGATCGCGCCGGACTCGAAGATGCTGACCGGCTTGCCGCCGGGGCCATCGGGATCGACGATCGCCGGGATCTTGTTGTTCGGGCTGATCGCGAGGAAGGCGGGCGCCATCTGCTCGCCCTTGCCGATATTCACCGGGATCACCTTGTAGGGCAGCCCCATTTCCTCGAGCGCAACCGAAATCTTGCGGCCATTGGGCGTGTTCCAGGTGTGCAGCTCGATGGTCATTTCCGCTTCCCGTGCAAGTGTTTGGCCGAGCGTTCGGCGCCTGCTTACGGGGAATGGAACGGCCGCACAACCGCGCTTTCCGCACACGGCTGCGCTGAAAATGGCGGCGCGGGCACTGTTGACGGCGGGATATACCCGCTGGAATGTGCCGGTAACCGCCGATAGATTGCCGGCCGCCTGAAACCCCAACACCCTCCAAGGGAAAAAGCCTTGTCCAAATCAGCTTCCCGCGCCCGCCTCGCCGAGATCATCCGCAAGCGTTCGTTCGGCCGCGGCGAGATCACGTTGGCGTCGGGCCGCAAGAGCGACTTCTATTTCAACCTGAAGCCGACGATGCTCGATCCCGAAGGCGCTGCATTGCTCGCCGAGCTGACCTATGAAGCACTGAAGGACGACAAGCTCGATCTCGTCGGCGGGCTCGAGATGGGCGCGGTGCCGCTCGCCGGCGCCATCGCACAGCTCTCCTGGCTGAAGGGCCACCCGATCGCCGCCTTCTTCGTGCGCAAGAAGCCGAAGGAGCACGGCGCGCGGCTTTCGGTCGAAGGTCTCGCCAAGGGCGAGACGCTGGTGGGCAAGCGCATCGTGATCGTCGAGGACGTCACCACGACAGGCGGATCGGCGCTGAAGGCGGCGGAAGCCGTGCGCGAGGCCGGCGGCGAGATCGCGCTGGTCTTCACCATGGTCGACCGCGAGGAAGGCGCGACCGAGACATTTACCGAGGCCGGCTTGCCGTTCCGCGCGCTGTACAAGGCCAGCGAGTTCCTGAAGGACTGAGGTTCCGTCGCGGCCAGCTGCATAGACCGCGCAGTCCGCGTTTCTTGTGACGCCGTCACGCTCGATCAATCGCTCGTTTACCATCCCACCCTATGGTGAAGCGGCCGGGGCACCTTGTCGCCGCGGCGCGTCGGGTGGAGTTGGCGTTGCGTACAGAGTTGAGTGATCGGCGCATGCGGCGCCGCGTGATCCTTGCCGCCGCAGCCGTTGCGGGTTCCGTCCTGGTCGTGCCCGCACCCGTCTCAGCCGAAGGGCTGTTCGACTTCTTCTTCGGCGGTTCCCAGAAGCAGCAGGGCCGGCAAGCCCCGCCGCAAGCCAATTTCTTCGCCGATCCGTTCGGCCTCAACCAGCAGCCGGAACGGCAGACATCCGCACCTCAATCGGCAACGCGCGTGGCCGGTTCCGGACCGGCCTATTGCGTGCGCAGCTGCGACGGCAAGTATTTTCCGCTGACGATGCGTGGCAACGCGACGCCGGCGCAGCTCTGCCAGGCCTTCTGTCCGGCAAGCGCCACCAAGGTCTATTACGGCAGCCATATCGACAGCTCCGCCTCGAGCACCGGCGAGCGCTACGCCGACAGCGAGAACGCCTTCGCCTATCGCAAGGCGTTGCGCGCCGACTGCACCTGCAACGGCCGCGACCCGGCAGGGCTCGCGCCGGTCGACCTCACCCTCGATGCCTCGCTGAAGGCCGGTGATGTGATCGCGACCACCGACGGCCTGGTCGCCTATACCGGCGTCCGTGTCGGCAACGAGCAGTCGTTCGACTTCACCCCGGTCGCCTCCTATCCCGGGTTGACCGCGGCGGTTCGCGCCCGGCTCGGCGAAATGAAGGTCGCTCCCATCAGCGCCGAGATCGCGAGCGACGCGCCGTTGCCGGAAACCAGCCGCGATGTCGCGCCGCAGGCGCCGTCGTCGGGTGTGCCGAAGGGCAACGCCGCAAAGCCCGCCAAGCGGGCCGAGGCGAACTAGCGATTACGAGCTGCGTCGGCGCCTGTCAGCGCGCCACGATCACGCCGATCACATTCGGCGCGGCCAGGTATTTCTCCTCGATCGCAGCCCGCGCGGCGGCGCGGTTCTCCGCATTGAGGAGGCCGCGCTTCTCGGCGAGGATCATCCAGCAATAGCCCCACCAGTCCGTCAGCATGCCGTGATCGTCGACGAGATCGTAGCCCTGCTCGCCGGCGAAGATCCGCGCATGCGCTTCGTCGAGCGTATCGAGCCAGGCGTGATCCTCGAGCGAAAACAGCTCGTCACTGAAATCGTCCGTGGTGTAGCCCCAGATCGACATGCAGACCGCGTTGAATTCGCGATCGAGCTGGTCGTCGTCGATCGGCTGGCGCCGCGAGGCCTGATGCAGCCGCGACAGCGAGCGGGCGAAATCCGCGATGCGGGTGAGAGCGAACTGATCGAAGGCGATGGTGGACATGTAGTCCTCGCGAAGGCTGGGAGACCCTAGATATTGTATCGGCTCAACGCCGAATCATAATGATATATCAAAGACTTGCTAAAGTGTTCTTAATTCGTTCTGATTGGTTAGAGGCCTCAGCTCCATCCTCTCTTGGTCAGAAGCGGGCCAACTGTCACTGCGATCAAAATCAGAGCGATGAACAGCATAAAAGGAATGAAGCCACAGCCCGCCCCGAAGGATCGCTCGGGAGGTGGAGGTGGAACGTAGGTCATGGAGGCCCCTTGGTTGCGACTTCCAGATAGTCGCTGCCCAGTGTCCCAATTACCGGTTGCGAGTGTCCTAACTAGGACAGCACCGGTTTATGGATCATGTTTGAGCGTCGTCCTGGCGAAAGCCAGGACCCATTACCCCAGCAGGCCGACATATCGCGAGCTTTGGCCACGCATGAGCACCGCCGGCAGCTACTACGTCTACATTCTCGCGAGCCGGCATCACGGCACGATCTATGTCGGCGTGACGAACGATCTTGGCGCGAGGCTTGAACTGCATCGCTCGGGCCGGGGCTCCAAGTTCGTCTACAAATACCTGGTATTCCGTCTCGTGCACGTCGAAGAATTCGCCACACCGCAGGAAGCGATCGCGCGCGAGAAGCAGCTGAAGTTCTGGAAGCGCGACTGGAAGATCAAGCTGATCGAGCGCAATAATCCCGACTGGAACGACCGGTCCGACCTTATCTGACTATTGGGGTAATGGGTCCTGGCTTTCGCCAGGACGACGATGTGGTGCAAGCGCGTTATTGCTGCGCGCGCCGTGCCCAAAGGCAATTCGGGCCGCTGACTAAGTCAGCGGCCCGTTGAAAATTGCTTCGGTATGAAATGCGTCGGAGCTGAAAATGTGCCCGCCCCACGAGCGACAGGTGTGGTTGTAAAGGACTTGTTAAGCCTTGGAAATCCGTATCACCACGGTGTCCCAACCAGCGCATGAAAGCGCATTGCGCGGTGTTCAATTCGCTGCGGACAGCAGCTTGTCGCCGCAGGCATTCGCGTAGAACTTGCCACCGCATTGATGCTTGATGGCGGCGCAGCGCGCGGCGGGCGAAGCGTTCTGCGCCACGCTGAAGCTGCACGTCAGGCCGTCCGCGCTGCGGCCGCCTCTGCCTGCTGCGTAGGCTGCGCTGGTCGCCGTGATGCACACCACGAGCAATGCTGCGGCCGCGATTTCGATCAACAATCTCATCACGCATCCTCCGCCGATTGTCGGAAAATCCCGGCTTTCACAGCGCGATCGTAGCACCCGCGATGGCGGGTCCGGAAGGTTCCCGGAGCGGCCCGGTCCTTGCATAAAATTGCGGCAACGCCGTGTATGGCCTTGTCCCGGACAGTTTCGGTTGCCATGCAAGGCGCGTATCATTGCGTTGGAGCACGATCGGGAAACCGCGGACAGCGGGATTTCCGAGGGGATCGTGCTCAGATCTGAAGGGCAGGGATTGGGCGTTGCAGGAACAGACAAACTACCCGGCATTGAACCAGCCGATCGACGAACTGGCGCTGACCGAGATCAAGGGCGCGATCCTGGCCAAGCTGCGGCTTGCGATCGGCAAGGACGCCACCGTTGCGACCAGGCGCGACTGGTACAAGGCGGCGGCGCTGGCGCTGCGCGACCGCATCGTGCACCACTGGCTGACCGCCGAGAAGCAGACCTACGACGCCGGCTCCAAGCGCGTCTATTATCTCTCGCTCGAATTCCTGATCGGCCGCCTGTTCACCGACGCGCTGAACAATATGGGATTGCTGCCGCTGTTCGAGGCAGCGCTCGGCGACCTCGGCGTCGATCTGTCGGACCTGCGCAAATGCGAGCCGGATGCGGCGCTCGGCAATGGCGGTCTCGGGCGGCTCGCGGCCTGCTTCATGGAGAGCATGGCGACGCTGGCGATCCCCGCGACCGGCTACGGCATCCGCTACGATTTCGGCCTGTTCCGCCAGATCATGAACCACGGCTGGCAGCAGGAATATCCCGACGAGTGGCTCGCCTTCGGCAACCCCTGGGAATTCCAGCGGCCGGAGGTGGTCTACAACGTCCATTTCGGCGGCCATGTCGAGCATGTCGACGATCGCGGCCGCGACCGCGCCACCTGGCATCCCACGGAAACCGTCGAGGCGATGGCCTACGACACGCCAATCGTCGGCTGGCGCGGCCAGCACGTCAACGCGCTGCGGCTTTGGTCGGCGCACGCGCCCGACCCGCTCAAGCTCGACGTCTTCAACTCAGGCGACTACGTCTCGGCCAGCGCCGAGCAGGCGCGCGCGGAAGCGATCTGCAAATTCCTCTATCCGAACGACGAGAGCGCGGCGGGCCGCGAGCTCCGGCTGCGCCAGGAATATTTCTTCGTCTCGGCCTCGTTGCAGGATCTGGTGAAGCGGCATCTCGCCTCCGACGGCGGCCTGCGCAACCTCGCGCAGAAGGCGGCGGTGCAGCTCAACGATACCCATCCGAGTCTTGCGGTCACCGAGCTGATGCGCATCCTGGT
Source organism: Bradyrhizobium oropedii (assembly GCF_020889685.1). Classification (GTDB taxonomy): domain Bacteria; phylum Pseudomonadota; class Alphaproteobacteria; order Rhizobiales; family Xanthobacteraceae; genus Bradyrhizobium; species Bradyrhizobium oropedii. The sequence goes on along the minus strand of NZ_JACMYO010000100.1, from coordinate 4,485 downwards.
CGATCTGCACAATTTCCGCTGGGACGAGGCCTGGAAGATCACGGTCGCGACCCTGTCCTACACCAACCACACGCTGCTGCCGGAGGCGCTCGAGACCTGGCCGGTCGAATTGTTCGAACGGCTGCTGCCGCGGCATCTCGAGATCATCTACCGCATCAACGTGGCGCATCTCGCGCTCGCCGAGGAGCGTTTCCCCGGCGACATCGAATATCGCGCCTCGGTGTCGCTGATCGACGAGCGCAGCGGCCGCCGCGTGCGGATGGGCCAGCTCGCCTTCGTCGGCTCGCACCGCATCAACGGCGTTTCCGCGATGCATTCCGATCTGATGAAGGAGACCGTGTTCCACGACCTGCATCATCTCTACCCGTCGCGCATCACCAACAAGACCAACGGCATCACCTTCCGCCGCTGGCTGATGCTGGCCAACCCGCAGCTGACCGCGCTGCTGCGCGAGACCTGCGGCGAAGCCGTGCTCGACGACTTCTCGCTGCTGGAGCGGCTCGAGACGCATTCGAGCGACCTCGAATTCCAGAAGCGCTTCCGCGACGTCAAGCATCACAACAAGCTGGCGCTGGCGCGGCTGATCGGCGAGCGCAACCACATCAAGGTCGACCCGTCGGCGCTGTTCGACGTGCAGATCAAGCGTATCCACGAATACAAGCGGCAGCTGCTCAACATCCTGGAGACGATCGCGCTCTATCATGCGATGAAGGACGATCCGGGTGCGAACTGGGTGCCGCGGGTCAAAATCTTCGCGGGCAAGGCGGCGGCGAGCTACCGCTACGCCAAGCTGATCATCAAGCTGATCAGCGACGTCGCCGAGGTCGTCAACAATGACGCCTCGCTCGGCGGCAGGCTGAAGGTCGCCTTCCTCGCCGACTACAATGTCAGCCTTGCCGAGGTGATCATCCCCGCCGCCGATCTCTCCGAGCAGATTTCGACCGCCGGCATGGAGGCCTCCGGCACCGGCAACATGAAGCTCGCGCTGAATGGTGCGCTGACCATCGGCACGCTCGACGGCGCCAATATCGAGATCCGCGACGCGGTCGGCGAGGAAAACATCGCGATCTTCGGCCTCGAGGCCGGCGACGTCATGGTCCGCCGCAAGCAGGGGCTCGATGCCAGCGACGCGATCCGCAACTCACCGCGGCTCGAGCGCGCGATCCGCGCCGTCGAGAGCGGCGAGTTCTCGCCCGGCGATGCCGCGCGCTTCGCCTCGATCGGGCACGCGCTGCGCTATCTAGACCACTACATGGTCTCGGCCGATTTCAATTCCTACTACGACGCGCAGCGCGGCATCGACACGCGCTGGCAGGTGCCCCCGGCCTGGACCCGCGCCTCGATCCTCAACGTGGCGCGCATGGCGTGGTTCTCCTCCGACCGCACCATCCGCGAATATGCCGAGGACATCTGGCACGTGCCGGTGCACCCAAGCGCCTCGCCGCTATCGGACACCCAGCGTGAGGCGAAGGGCTAGGTCGCGATGCGATCGGACCGGGCTCCCCGACATCCAGTGATGTCCCGATGACTTCGTCCGCGGCCATGCCCGTCGTCCTCCTGCCGGGCATGGACGGAACGGGCGAGTTGCTGAAGGATCTCGCTGGGCGACTGGCACAGCATCGCCCGGTCCAGCTGCTCGCCTATCCGCTCGATCGACCGCTGAGCTATCCCGAGCTGGCGTCCTATGTTGCGGAACGCACACCAAATCAGTCGTTCGTCATCTTAGGCGAGTCATTCTCGGGACCGATCGCAATCGACATCGCCGCCGCGGATTCGCGGGTGGCGGGATTGATCCTGGCATCGAGCTTTGCGCGCCATCCGCTGCCGGCCCAGCTCGCTGCGCTCGCCGGGCTGGTCGATCTCAGATGGCTGCCGAAGCGCCTTATCGAGAGGGCACTCATGGGGGCAACGGCAACGCCCGAACTCTCCGCTTGCCTTCACCAGGTGCTCGCCGGCTTGCCTCAAAGAATCCTGCGCGGGCGTGCCCGCGAGGTCCTTCGCGTCGACAGGCGCGAGCGGCTGCGTGGACTCTCTTGCCCTGTGATGTGTCTCCATGGTCGTTTCGACCACCTGGTGAGCAGCAGGCAGGTTGGAGAAATCGTCGCAGCACAGCCGCGCTGCCAAGTCCATTTGCTCGATGCGTCTCACATGCTTCTGGCAACTCATCCCGAGGCCGCAGCCAAGGTGATCGACGATTTTTGCCAAGCTGTGGAAGCAAGAGCCGACCTCTAATCCCGGGGCGCGGAAATCGATTACGTTCGACGTCATTGAATTCGGCGTGGTCGCTGGGGTACTGCTTGTCCAAACGCAAGCGTCATTGCGAGCGAAGCGAAGCAATCCATCGCGCAGCATATGCGGAAGGATGGATTGCTTCGTCGCTTCGCTCCTCGCAATGACGGCTGGACAGATTTGCAGCTAGGAAATTGCATGCTCACCAAGACCCCGCACCTGTTCGATGAAGCAACTGCTGTGACTGCCGGCGACAGCCGCTGGCAGGGACGGACCAGCCCGGATTACTGGGCGTTCGTCGGCCCGTTCGGCGGCTGCACGGCGGCGACCATCCTGCGTGCCCTGATGCAGCACCCGCAGCGCGCGGGCGATCCGCTGGCGCTGACGGTCAATTACTGCGCGCCGGTCGCCGAGGGCATGTTCGATCTCGACGTGCGCCTGGTGAAGGCCAACCGCTCGAGCCAGCACTGGTCGGTCGAGATGACGCAAGGCGGCGGCGAGGTCGCGACGCTGGCGACCGCCGTGTTCGCCGAGCGCCGGCCGTCATGGTCGCACCAGCCGGCCGAGTTTCCCGGTGCCGTGCCGTTCGAAGAGCTCCGGTCCTATCCGAAGCTCAAGATGACCTGGGCCAACCAGTATGATTTCCGGTTCGCCGCGGGCGAGCCGAAGCTCGGCGGCGCTGCCGCGAACGAGCCGTCGAGCCCCTATTCGAAGCTCTGGATCGCCGACCGCGTGCCGCGCAAGCTCGACGCGCTGTCGCTGATGTCGATGTCGGATGCGTTCTTCGGCCGCGTCTTCCACGCGCGCCACGAGCTGGTGCCGTTCGGCACGGTGTCGCTGACGACCTATTTCCATGTCGATGCGACCGACCTGAACGCGGAGGATACCACCCGCGTGCTCGCCACAGCCGACGCCAAGGTGTTCCACAAGAGCTACGGCGACCAGCACGGTGAATTGTGGTCACCCTCCGGCCGCCTGCTCGCGACCACGACGCAGATCGCCTATTTCAAGGCGTAGCGCGTTTTCGAGCGAAGTGGGCACCGGTTCGCGGTGAAGAAAACGCGTCAAACCTAGGCGCAACGCAACTATCCACATGGCCGGATTGGACCGGGTTGCCTATTTCAAGGGTTGAGGGAACATTGGCGCGTCGCTTCTGTTCCACGCCCTTGGGAGCCCAGCCGCATGTCCGAAGCCGACAATTCCAAACCGTCCCGCATCGCGCTGCTTGGCGTTCCCATCGAGATCGGCGCCTCGCAGGCCGGCCCGTTGATGGGACCGGATGCGCTGCGCACCGCGGGCATCGCGCGCCTGCTCGAGCAGCTCGACTTCCAAGTCGACGACCACGGCAACCTTGCGATCCCGCAGGTCGTTAGCGACGGCCCGGTGCCGGCCAACACCAAATTCTACGACGAGGTGAAGACCTGGACCCGCGCGCTGTCCGAGCGCGCCTACTGGCTGGCGCATTCCGGCGCGATCCCGATCTTCATGGGCGGCGATCACTCACTGTCGATGGGATCGATCAACGGCGTCGCGCGCTACTGGCAGGAAAAAGGCCGGCCGCTGTTCGCGCTGTGGGTCGACGCGCATGCCGACTACAACACGCCGGCCACGACCATCACCGGCAACATGCACGGCATGTCGGCGGCCTTCCTGTGCGGCGAACCCGGCCTCGACGATCTGCTCGGCGGGTTGCCGCGCGCCTCGATCCCGCCGGAACAGCTCGACCTGATCGGCACCCGCTCGGTCGACCCACTGGAGCGCAAGCTGCTGCGGCAGCGCAACGTCTCGATATCAGACATGCGCCAGATCGACGAGTTCGGCGTCGCCGTGCTGACCCGCCGCGTCATCGACCGCGTCAAGGCGAAGAACGGCGTGCTGCATGTCTCGTTCGACGTCGACTTCCTCGACCCGGAGGTCGCACCCGGCGTCGGCACCACGGTGCCCGGGGGCGCGACCTATCGGGAAGCGCATCTCATCATGGAGCTGCTGCACGATTCCGGGCTGGTGCGCTCGCTCGACATCGTCGAGCTCAATCCGTTCCTCGACGAACGCGGCCGCACCGCTCGCGTCGCCGTCGAATTGATCGGCAGCCTGTTCGGTTTGCAGATTACGGACCGGCAGACGCCGAGCAATGCCGTGCTGCCGGAGATGGGCGAGTAATCCGCGAGCAAGTCCAATCCTGTCATCCTGAGGAGCGCCGTAGGCGCGTCTCGAAGGATGCACGGCCCGGCTGGTGGCCGTCGACCCTTCGAGACG
>NZ_JACMYO010000099.1 GCF_020889685.1 Bradyrhizobium oropedii | reverse complement strand
ACATCGCCGAGGCAGACGCGCCGCGTGAGGGTGACGATGCGGCGGAGCTTGATGTCGCCGGCGCGGCGCCACCGCCATTCTGTTCGATCATCATCCGGATCGCTTCATCCGGCGTCGGCAGATCGGCGACATAGGCGATCCGCACCAGCACCATCTCGGCGGCGGCGGCCGGGCGCGTCGCGGTCTGCACCTCGGCGATGCCCTTGAGCAGCATCTGCCACATCCGCGACAGCACGCGAAACGACAGCTTCGACGCGAATTCGCGCGCCCGCACCCGCTCGGTCTCGCCGAACGCGACATTGTCCGCGACCGTCGGGACCGCCTTCACACGGGTGACGAAATTGACGAACTCAGCAAGGTCGGACAGCACGACCACCGGATCGGCGCCGACGTCATATTGCGCGCGGAACTCGGCGAAGGCGCCGGCGAGATCGCCGCGCGCCAGCGAATCGAACAGGTCGATGACGCGGGTGCGGTCAGCGAGGCCGAGCATCTGCCGGACCGCGTCGGCCTTCACATTACCGGCGGCATGCGCGATCGCCTGGTCGAACAGCGACAGCGAATCGCGCACCGAGCCCTCAGCGGCGCGCGCGATGATGCCGAGCGCCTCGGGCTCGACCTCGACGCCTTCCTTGGTCGCGATGTTGCCGAGATGCTTCATCAGCACGTCGGCCTCGACGCGGCGCAGGTCGAAGCGCTGGCAGCGCGACAGCACCGTGATCGGCACTTTCCGGATTTCGGTGGTGGCGAACACGAACTTGGCGTGCTCCGGCGGCTCCTCCAGCGTCTTCAGGAAGGCGTTGAACGCCGCCGTCGACAGCATGTGGACTTCGTCGATGATGTAGACCTTGTAGCGCGCGCTCGCCGGCGCGTAGCGCACGCTGTCATTGATCTGGCGGACATCGTCGACGCCGGTGTGGGACGCGGCGTCCATCTCCAGCACGTCCATGTGCCGGCTTTCCATGATCGCCTGGCAGTGCACGCCGAGGTCGGGCATGTGGATGGTCGGCCCCTTCACCGAGCCGTCGGGCTTGGCGTAGTTCAAGGCGCGGGCGAGGATGCGCGCGGTCGTGGTCTTGCCGACCCCGCGGACGCCGGTGAGGATCCAGGCCTGCGGAATCCGCCCGGTCTCGAACGCGTTCGAGACGGTGCGGACCATGGCCTCCTGGCCGATCAGGTCCTCGAAGCTGGACGGGCGGTATTTGCGGGCGAGAACGCGGTAGGGCTTTGCGGCGTCCGGCGCTGCGCCGAGATCGAAACCGCTCTGGCCTGCGCCGTCGGACGGTTTGGAGGGGTCGCCAGCGTCATTCATGCGTCGATCCGCAACTTGGGTGTCTCTTCAGCCGGCGTGCGGATAGGAGCCAAAATCGAGCGCCGGGCGCGGAGACCGCCATTCCAGCGCGATTCGCTCGGAAAAACAGGTAGGAGACTGACGAGCGACCCGATCCGGACCTCGTTAGGGCTGCTTCCTTCCGGACCTGACCCGGTTGGCGAGTGGCTCGTCCACCGCCAATCTCCCGGTCCCTATTTGGGGCCAAAACCGCCGGAAAGCAAGCGGCCTGACCCGGCTTTGTAAGGCTGGCTTTGTGGGGCTTGTCTGGGAACACGGAAAGGCATTATTTGCCCCTCATGCCCGCCCCCAATTGGTCGCTGCATTCGCAGCTCAACAAAGACACCATCGACATCGGCGACCTGCCGCTGTGCAAGGTGCTCGTCATCAAGGATGCGCATTATCCCTGGCTGCTGCTGGTGCCGCGGCGCGACGGCGCGGTCGAGATCATCGACCTCGACGAGGTCGAGCAGGCGCAGCTGATGACGGAGATCACCCGCGTCTCGCGGGCCCTGAAAGAGGTCACCAAATGCGACAAGCTGAATGTCGCAGCCCTCGGCAACCTGGTCCCGCAGCTTCACGTCCATATCATCGCGCGCCGCACCAGCGACGCTGCATGGCCGCGTCCCGTTTGGGGCGTGATGCCGCCGCTGGCACATGACGCCGAGGAAGTGCAGAATTTCATCAGCGCGCTTCGCCGCAAGATCTGGTTGGGTTGAAAATTCAATGTCCGCATCCGATTCATTTCCGCTCGGCCAGCCGGCCTTCGTCACCCATGTGCTCGACCGCGCCGCGCATTTGCGCGGCAATGACGAGAAGCTGTTCGCGCTGGAGGGTCATCGCGAGGCTCGCGCCTACGTGATCTATCGCGACTCGCTGGTGGTGAAGCAGGAGGATGGCGGCGCCCGCGCGCTGCTGTCGCTGGAAGAGGCCCGCGGCTACGGCGCCAACCCCGGCACGATCTTCCTCGGCTTACGCGATAGCGCGCCGATCTTCGGCATGGGGATCGCGCCGCAGGCGGCGGAGAAGCTGGTCGGCCGCGGCGACGTCGCGATCACCGAATTGCGCGGCATGGCGATGCAGGGCGTGGTGCCGCCCGAACAGCTCTCGGCGATCGCAATGGCGAAATCGATGGTGACCTGGCATCAGCGCCACGGCTTCTGCGCCAATTGCGGCACCCGCACCGCGATGAGGGAGGGCGGCTGGAAGCGTGAATGCCCGAGCTGCAAGGCCGAGCACTTTCCGCGCACCGATCCGGTCGTGATCATGCTGGTCACGTCAGGCGACAAGGTGCTGCTCGGCCGGCAGAAGCAGTTCATGCCCGGGATGTATTCCTGCCTCGCAGGCTTCGTCGAGGCCGCCGAGACCATCGAGGATGCGGTCCGGCGCGAGATTTTCGAGGAATCCGGCATCCGCTGCACCGACGTCAATTACTACATGACGCAGCCCTGGCCCTACCCGTCATCGCTGATGATCGGCTGCACCGCGCGTGCGACCAGCGAGGATATCGTGGTCGACCGCACCGAATTGGAAGACGCGCGCTGGTTCGACCATGCCGAGGCGACGCTGATGCTCAAGCGCCAGCACCCGGACGGCCTCGCCGGTCCACATCCGTTCGCGATTGCCCATCATTTGCTCGGCCGCTGGGTGCACCACCGAAACCCGCTCGACCAATAGCGGGAACCGGACATCGTTCTGCCGATTAGACTGGTCACAGGTTGTGGCAGTTGACGGAACCATTGCGACGGATCCCTGCATGAATTTTCAAGACGGCGCCCCGAAAGTCCCGCCCCGCATCCTCTGCATCGGCCTGCCGGTGCGCGACCTGACGTTCCGCGTCGGCGTTCCGGCGCGCGGCTCCAAGGAGAACGCGACGCATTTCGAGGAGATCTGCGGCGGCAACGCGCTGAATGCCGCGATCGGCATCGTCCGGCTCGGCGGCCGCGTCTCGATCTGCGGACCGATGGGCGATTCGCGGGAGACCTCGAGCCGCTACATTTTCGACAAGCTGGCCCAGGAAGGCATCGAGACCAACCATCTCATCCACATGCCTGATCTGGTGACCCCGATCTCGGCGATCATGATCGACGATACCGGCGAGCGCACCATCGTCACCTTCCGCGACCCGGAGCTCTGGAAGGTCAAGCTGCCGCCGACCGAGCTGCTGCTGGAGGATTGCGCGGCGATCCTGACCGAGAGCCGCTGCGCGCCGTTCTGCACCGAGCTTTGCGCCGAGGCCGTCCGGCGCGGCATTCCCGTGGTGGTCGACGTCGACCGCGCGATGTCGATGCGGGAGGGGCTGCTCACCGCTTCCTCCCATCTGGTGTTTTCCAGCGAGCCGCTGCAGGAGACCGCCGACGTCACCGATGACGGCCAGGCGCTGCACAAACTCGCCAAGCTCACCCCCTCCTTCCTCGCCGGCACCCGTGGCCCGAAGGGCACGATCTGGCTCAATGAGCAGGGCGAGCTTGAGGAGACCCCAGCTTTCCCGGTCCATACTGTCGATACGCTCGGAGCCGGCGACGTCTTCCACGGGGCGTTTGCGCTGGCCATCACCGAGAAGCAGGAGCTGCGGCAGGCCCTACGTTTCGCCTCGGCCGCCGCAGCGCTGAAATGCACCCGTTTCGGGGGTGCTTATGCCGCACCGCAACGTGCTGAAGTTGAAGCGTTTTTGGGCGAACACGCCGAGGCCCGGCCGGCCTGACCGGCCACGAATCGCTTGCTTTGGAAGATTCTTCTCTATATGAGGGATATTGAACCTTCATGTGGAACTTTCTTCTATGACCGATGTCGCCATTCAGCTTCATGACAACAACCGCCGCCTCGACGCGATCGATCGCAAGATCCTGACCGTTTTGCAGGAGGATGCCTCGCTCTCCGTCGCCGAGATCGGCGACCGGGTCGGGCTGTCATCGACGCCGTGCTGGAAGCGCATCCAGCGGCTCGAGGCCGACGGCGTGATCCTGCGCCGCGTGGCGCTGGTCGATCAGAACAAGATCGGGCTCGGGATCTCCGTGTTCGTCTCGGTCGAGAGCGCCGACCATTCGGAAGCCTGGCTGCGCAAATTCGCCGACGCCGTCAGCGCCATGCCCGAAGTGATGGAATTCTACCGGATGGCCGGCGACGTCGACTACATGCTGCGCGTCGTGGTCGCCGACATGCAGGCCTACGACGTCTTCTACAAGAAGCTGATCTCGGCCGTGCCGCTGAAGAACGTCACCTCGCGCTTCGCGATGGAGAAGATCAAGTCGGTGACGGCGCTGCCGGTGCCCGCGGCGTAAGCGCCGCCGCACAACCCCACACGACACGTCGATACGCCCCCAGGTAGTCGGCCCCGTCGCGGTATTATGCTGCGATGGAGCCGGGGGAGATCATCCCAGCGAGGCGACGGCCCGCATGGCTAGGCGCGGCTGCATTGCTGATCGCGAGCTGGATCGCGGTCGCAATGCTGTCGTTGCAGGTCCGCGCGGGCACCGAAGTGGTGGCCGTGGCTTTTCCGCCGTGGTGGCGCGCCGAGCGCGCGCTGACGGCTGCCGCATCCGCCAATGCGTCGATCGTTCGGATGACCGCTATACCGGCCCTGCTGGTGGTACGGCCCGACCGCAATGGCGGGCTGCGCCGGCTGTACGAGGCGGGCGCCTTGCTGACCATGGATCCGCAGGCGATCGCCGGCTGCTTCAACGCGGACGACGATCTGGGGGTTGGGAATGACCTTCGAAGGCGATGAGATGGCCGCGCTGCGCGAGACGGCCAGCAAGATCCTGCTCGTGGTGCTCTGGCTGCACGTTCCGATCGCGGTCATCATCGGCATGACGCTCCACACCGAATGGCTGATGCCGGCCGGCTTCATGGTCGCGATGGCGCTGGCGGCGACACTGTCGTGGCGCATGTCGGGGAACGGTGTTTCAACGCGCCTGATCGTCGCCGTGGCCCTGATGGCCGGCGTGTCGATGCTGGTCTACCAATTCGCCGGCCACCGCTGGCAGGTCGACATGCACATGTACTTCTTCGCCGCGCTGGCGTGCCTGGTCGCCTATTGCGACTATCGGCCGATCGTCGCCGGCACCGTGGCCGTTGCCCTGCACCACCTGACGCTGAACTTCATCCTCCCGGCCGCGATCTATCCCGGCGGCGCCGATCTCGGCCGCGTCGTGCTGCACGCCGTGATCCTCCTGATCGAAGCCGGGGTGTTGATCTGGCTCGCGCACACGCTCGCCGATCTGTTCGAGAGGGCCGCGCAGAAGGCGGCGGAGGCCGAGGCCGCCAGCGCCGCCGCAGCGCGCGCCAATGCCGAGCGCATCGAGGGCGAAAAGGCCAAACACGACCGCGATGCCGCGCGGCGCGAGCTGGCCTTAGGCTTCGAGCGCAAGATCGGCGAGGTCGTCGAAGCCGTCGCGGTGGCCGCGAGCGCGATGCAGGGCCTGTCGGCAACGATGAACGGCAGCAACGCGGAAACCATTCGTCAGGCCACGGCGGCGGCCTCCGCATCGTCGCTGGCCTCGAGCAACGTAGAAACCGTCGCGTCGGCGACCGAGGAGCTGACGGCTTCGATCAACAACATCACCGAGCAGGTGACGCGCTCGGCGCGGATCGCGGCCAAGGCCGCCGAGGACGCACGCCGCACCAACACCGTCGTGCAAGGTCTTGCCGCCGGCACGCAGAAGATCGGCGAGGTGGTGACGTTGATCCAGAACATCGCCAGCCAGACCAATCTGCTCGCCTTGAACGCAACCATCGAAGCGGCGCGGGCCGGCGAGCATGGCCGCGGATTTGCTGTCGTCGCGAGCGAGGTCAAGGCGCTGGCCAACCAGACCGCCAAGGCGACCGAGGAGATTTCGATTCAGATCCAGGATATCCAGAGCGCGACCGGCGCCGCCGTCAGCGCGATCGGGACCATCGGAACCACCATCGCGGAGATCGACCAGGTCTCGGGCGAGATCGCGGCAGCCGTCGATCAGCAGGGCGCAGCGACCCGCGAGATCTCCAGCAATCTGCAGCAGGTGGCCGACCGCACGCGGGACGTCAACAAGGGTATCCTCAACGTCAACCGCGCCTCCGAACAGGCAGGCGGCGCGACCGCACAATTGCTCGATGCAGCCAACGGCCTGTCGTCGCAATCGGAATGGCTGAAGACCGAGCTGGACCGCTTCCTGGCCTCGCTGCGGGCGGCGTGAGCAAGGCAAGATCGGCGGCCTACCCCGCTGTCATCGCCCGGCTCGATGACCGGGCGATCCAGTACGCCGCGGCCCCTCGGCTCAATCACGACCATCTCTGGAATACTGGATCACCCGCCTTCGCCGCAAGCGGGTGATGACAATCCCGTTCGGTGAGAGCCCTGCTTCAGATCTTCTGATTGTACTCGCCGACCTCGGGGTGCGTGCGCAGCACGGAATCCATCGCTTCGAACATGTCGCGCATGCGCTGCTCGCTGACCGGGCTTTCCACCACGACCACGAGCTCCGGCTTGTTCGAGGAGGCGCGCACCAGGCCCCAACTGCCGTCCTCGACGGTGACGCGCACGCCGTTGACGGTGACGAGATCGCGGATGTTCTGGCCCGCGACCTGCGCGCCGTTCTGCTGCAGCGTCTGGAAGTGCTTCACCACGGCGTCGACCACGCCATACTTCGCCTCGTCGGCGCAATGCGGCGACATGGTCGGCGACGACCAGGTCTTCGGCAGCGCGTCCTTGAGGTCGGCCATCGACTTGCCGGGCGCGCGGTCGAGCATCTCGCAGATCGCGATCGCCGACACCAGGCCGTCGTCATAGCCGCGGCCGAACGGCTTGTTGAAGAAGAAGTGGCCCGACTTCTCGAAGCCGGCGAGCGCGCCGAGCTCGTTGGTGCGGCGCTTCATGTAGGAATGCCCGGTCTTCCAGTAGACCGTCTTCGCGCCCTGCTTCTGCAGAATCGGATCGGTCACGAACAGCCCTGTCGACTTCACGTCGACGACGAACTGGGCATTGGCGTTGATCGCCGACATGTCGCGCGCCAGCATGACGCCGACCTTGTCGGCAAAGATCTCCTCGCCGGTGTTGTCGACCACGCCGCAGCGGTCGCCGTCGCCGTCGAAGCCGAGGCCGATATCGGCCTTGTGCGCCAGCACCGCATCGCGGATCGCGTGCAGCATCTCCATGTCTTCCGGATTCGGATTGTATTTCGGGAAGGTGTGATCGAGCTCGGTATCGAGCGGAATCACCTCGCAGCCGATCGCCTCCAGCACCTGCGGCGCGAACGCGCCCGCGGTGCCGTTGCCGCAGGCCGCCACCACTTTCAGCTTGCGCTTCAGCTTCGGCCGGCTGGTGAGGTCGGCGATGTAACGCGCCGGATAGTTCTCGTGGAACTGGTAGGAGCCGCCGGCCTTGTTGTTGAACGCGGCGTCGAGCACGATCTGCTTCAGCCGCGTCATCTCGTCGGGGCCGAAAGTCAGCGGACGGTTGGCGCCCATCTTCACGCCGGTCCAGCCATTGTCGTTGTGCGAGGCGGTGACCATCGCGACGCAGGGCACGTCGAGGTCGAACTGCGCGAAATAGGCCATCGGCGTCACCGCGAGGCCGATGTCGTGCACCTTGCAGCCCGCCGCCATCAGGCCGGAGATCAGCGCGTATTTGATCGAGGCGGAATAGCCGCGGAAATCGTGGCCGGTGACGATCTCCTGCTTGACGCCGAGTTCTGCGATCAGCGCGCCGAGCCCCATGCCCAGCGCCTGCACGCCCATCAGGTTGATCTCCTTGTTGAACAGCCAGCGCGCGTCGTATTCGCGAAACCCGGTCGGCTTCACCATCGGCTCGGATTCGAACGCATAGGTGTTCGGGACCAGCGCGGATTTCGGCTTCGGAAACATCAGGAATGACCTCGTGGGAATCCGGAGGAACAATGCCGCTGGCTTTAGCGAATGCATCGCCAAAGCGGAAGGCATGATTGACGGCTTGTGGCTGATAATTACGGCAGATCTGGCGTCGGCGAAATACTGACGTCATCCACCCATCCTTGCACGGCGCCGCCGGCGACTGGCGACAGCCCAGCGGATCGGTGGCATCGCCGGCATCAAGCGCTTTGGCGGCGCCGAAGGTGGCGACTTTCCGAGTCGCAATGCGGGGATCGGTTTCGAGAGCGCGGAGCGCGCATGGGATGCTGCTCTCAAGGAAATGAAAGACCTTGGCACTCAATATTACCCGGAAGAGGCCAAGAGCAGGAGGGGCTTTATCCCGGAGTAGGGCGTGGAAATTCATAAGCGCGGCGGACTATATTACTACGATCAAATAGTGCGCGGGTTCCAAGACGGAGCGCTAGGCGACGGTGTGGGGCTTGGCGATAACGGTGCGTCCCACGTGGGCATATGCACTGGGATAATCAGCGTGAAAGTGATGGAGATAAAGAAAATGCGAAGGCTTGCCAATGGGCGCGGGGATGCCTGATTGGAATCGATACAAATACTGAGGCATGTCGATGAAAATGATCGCGCTCGCTGGAGCTTTATCGCTTCTATCTGCCAGTTCAACGTTATGTATGGCGAACTCTAGCGCCTGGTGTGCGGCGGATGTTGCGATTTTGAATTTCAAAAATTACAAAGGTCAAGATCTTGCAAGGATCGAGCTTCGCACGCTCAAAGCGGTTTGCGATCGCAACCCGGAAAAGGAAGGGTTTGGAGCAAACTTGGAACGCTCGATGCGCATTGAACACAATGGGCAATGGACTGACGTGCCGAAAGCGTGTCTATCCGGTTTTTCTTTTGCGGTGGAGGGGCTGGCGCTAACGGGCGGCGATGACAGTCTGGGCATATCTCTTATTGGAAAATCGACGGACAACGACGAGCGTATAAAACGCACGATATTCAAATTGCGTGATGGGGTTCTCTGCTATCAGATAGAGCGCTATCCGAATGTCGACGATCAGGATCACGAAATTAGGGAGTACGATAGGGACTTGCAGTGAGTACGCCGGGAGACCGGCTCAACACTCTGCGCAAGCGCTTCAGGCCTGATGTTGCCCGCGAACGTCTGGCGCAAATGGCGCGCCGTCGCGAAGATCGACTCGATTACCTTCTCATTCCCAAAATGTGAACAAGCAGCGCCCTGAACTCCCTCGAGGCTACTTGTATGTCCGCCCTCCTCAAGTTTCGCCGGAATTTTCCGCCGTTCGAGGAGACGATCCGCATCACGAAGGAAGACATCCAGCGGAAGACTTGATAGCGGACGACTTGGACAGGGCTTTGATGCCAATCGGCGTTACTGCTCCAGCAACAATTTGCCGCTGGCGTATTCGAAGCGCTTCAGCTTCGACAGGAAGGACAGGCCGAGCAGGTTTTCCGACAGCGCCTCGTCCGGCAGCACCATCGCGTCGACGTCGCGCACGGTGAGGCCACCGATCTCGATCATGGCGATGCGGGCACGCGCCGCCTTGATAGTGCCGTTCGCAGTGGTGACACGCGAGGTGTAATCGCCCGGCACCGGACGCAGGCCGAAGCGTGCGGCCGAGGTCTCGTTCAGGGCGACCACCGAGGCGCCGGTGTCGACCATGAAGTTGATGTGCTGGCCGTCGATCCGGCCATCGGTCTCGAAATGACCGCGCGGATCGGGCGCGATGCTCAGCGTACGGGCGCTGGCCTGCGCCACCGTGACGGCGGGGGCGGTGGTCTGCCTTGCGGTGGTCGCGGCGGCGGGCGCCATCTTGCTGGCCATCTGGGCCATGAAGGTGCCCAGCCCGATCAGGATGGCCGCGAAAATCATCAGGTTACGCATGACACCATACTCGGAAAACCGACCACACAATTTCACCACGCCGCACGCCCAGCCGCGAGCAAGCGCGGCAGCGTGAGCCTGCCATTTTGGCGAAAAGGATGAGCGAAGAGTTAATGCGAGCCCGGAGAGGCGGCCGAATGCAATCGGCCACCTGTCCAAGCGAGCAATTGCCGGCCCTCAGGCGGCCTTTCAGGCCGTCCTGGCGACCGGGCTCGGCATCGCCACGCGCAGCGCGTAATAGACCGCGCCTGCGATGCCGACACCGAAGAACCAGCCATAGACCGCCCACCACGCCGGCAGGATCGAGGTGAAGTTCGGCAGCACCGACGAGAACAGGGCGCCGACGGCGGCTGCGATCAGGGCGCTGGCGTTCCAGCCGTTCTGGAAGCGATATTCGCCGTGCTCCTGGTACAGCGCCGGCACGTTCACGCGACCTTTGGCGATCGGATAGTAATCGACCATCATGATCCCGTAGATCGGCCCCATGGTCGCGCCGATCAATCCGACGAACGAGGCGGCGCTGCCCTCCCAGGGCGCGAACGGATACAGCGCCAGCGCGATCAGCGCCGCGATGTAGCCGCCCTTCTTGAAGTCGATCTGGCGCGGAAACACGTTGGAGAAATCGAACGCCGGCGAGACGAAATTGGCGACGACGTTGATGCCGAGCGTCGCCACCGCGAAGGTGACCGCCGCGAGCAGCGCCAGGAACCAGCTGTCGAACTTCGCCGAGATCTGGTCGGGGTGCAGCAGCACCTCGTGATAGACGTTGAATGCTGCGATCGTGGTGACGCCGGCGACCAGCGAGAACAGGATCAGATTGACCGGCAGGCCCCAGATGTTGCCCTTGCGCAGGCCTTGACGTCGGGCGCGTAGCGCGAGAAGTCGCAGAAGTTGAGATAGAGCGCGGCGAAATAAGTGATCCAGGTCGCGGCGACGGCACAGAGCGCGGGGAACGTGCCGGGCTCGCCGGGCACGCCGGCATCCTTGGTCTTCTCCAGCAGCACATCCTGCGGGATCGGCGCGGTGAGCGAGATGCCGCCGGCCGCGATGCAGAGATAGATCGCGAGGACCAGCATCATCAGCCACACCGCCGGCCCCGCCCAGTCCTGGAAGCGGCGCACCGTTTCCATGCCGCGCTGGATGATCAGGAGTTGCAAAGCCCAGATCACGACGAAGCAGATCACCTCGAGCGTGGAATGGCCGAGCATGTGGCTCGACTGGTGGAACTCCTTGAAGCCGTCGATGCGCGTCAGCAACGCGACGATCGCGCCCGAGGCCGCCGCGGTCTGCGCGCCGTACCAGAAGCAGGCGACGATGGCGCGCACCAGCGCCGGAATGTTGGCGCCCCACACCCCGAACGAGGCGCGCGCCAGCACCGGATAGGGCACGCCGGTCCTGACGCCGGCATTGCCGATCAGGCTCATCAGCACGAAGATCACCAGCGAGCCGACGCCGATCGCGAGGATGAAGTTGACGAAGCTGCCGCAGAGCAGGAACAGGCTGGCGGCGAGATAATAGCCCCAGAGGCTGTGCACGTCCGAGGTCCAGACGTTGAAGATGCTGAAGGCGCCCCAATTGCGCTCCCTGGCCGGTGCCAGGTCTTCATTGTACAGCGACGGCGATGCGTTCTTGATCTCCAGGTTCTTGAAGCTCATGGCGACCTCCCCAAAGTGCGAGCCCGTGATCCCATCCCAGCATGCAAATCTAATCACCGTTTGCCGGCACTCGCCAGCGTTACGTCCCCCGGATGGTGCGGATCTATGCCCGTCATTGCGAGCGAAGCGAAGCAATCCATCGTGCGGCATGCGCGGAACGATGGATTGCTTCGTCGCTATCGCTCCTCGCAATGACGGCGATGTATGAAATTCGCGACCCGTCAGGTGCCGCGCGGCTTCACGCGCCTGGTCGGCATCGCGCTGGCGGGATCTTCCGGCCAGGGATGACGCGGATAGCGGCCGCGCAGGTCGGAGCGCACCGCGGCGTAACTGCCGCGCCAGAAACCCGGCAGATCGCGCGTCACCTGCACCGGGCGCTGCGCCGGCGACAGTAGTTCCAGCACCAGCGGCACCGCGCCCTTGGCGATCGACGGATGGGTGTTGAGCCCGAACAGCTCCTGCAACCGCACCGCGATGGTCGGCCCCTGCTCGGCCTCGTAGTCGATCGCAAGCTGCGTTCCGGTCGGCGCCTCGAAATGCGTCGGCGCCTCGCGATCGAGCCGCGCGCGCAATTCCCACGGCAACAGCGCCAGCAACGCCTCCGAGAGATCACCGGCCGACAGATCCTTCAGCGCAGTCTTGTCGTAGAGCGCTCCCACCAGCCAGTCGTCGGCCCGCGCGGCAAGCGCCGCGTCGGACAAATCGGGCCAGCTGTCGTCCTCGGCCTTGCGCAGGAACATGACGCGGTCGCGCCATTGTTTCGCTTGCTTCGACCAGGGCAGCCGGTCGAGCCCGGCCGCGATCAGGCCGTCGGCGAAGATGCGCGCGGTCTCGGCCGACGGCTTGAGCGGCATCGGCGCCTCCGCGAACGTGATCGCATGCAGCGAACGGCGGCGCCGCGCGCGCAGCGCCATCGCACCGCGATCGAACGTCACCTCTTCCACATTCTCGATCTGGTCGGCGAAGCGCTGCTCGATCTCCTCCTGGGTGATCGGCGCCGCCAGCAGGATGCGGCCGTTCGCGGCCGTGCCGGTCAATTCGGCGACCGCGATGAAGGGCAACCGCGCCAGCGCCGCGGTCTGCTCCACCGCAGCGCCCCGGCCATTGGCCAGCACGAAGCTGCCATTGCCGCGGTTCTTCGCGACCCGATCCGGAAACGCGAAGGCCAGCATGACGCCGGTGGAAAGATCCTTCTGCTCGCTCACCGCCACCTTCACCTGCGAAGCCCAGCGCGCGGCCATGCTGCGCGCGCTCGAAGCCCGCTGCGAGCGGTCGCGGCGGAACTGGTCGAGCCTGACGTCGAGATCGACGCTGTCGCCGCCGAGCCCCCGCTCGGTCAGCACAGCGGCGATCTCGGCCGCCTCCTCGCCCATGCCGAAACGGGCGGAATCCACGATCATGCGCGCCAGCCGCGGCGGCAGCGCCAGCGCGCGCAGGCTCTTGCCCTCCTCGGTGATGCGGCCATCGCCGTCGAGCGCACCGAGCTCTAACAGTAACGATCTCGCTTCCTTCAGCGCCGGCCCCGGCAGCGGATCGAGGAAGGCAAGGCTCGCGGGATCGCTGACGCCCCATTGCGCGAGGTCGAGCACCAGCGAGGACAGATCGGCGGAGAGGATTTCGGGCGCAGTATAGGCCGGCAGCGACGCGGTCTGCGGCTCGTCCCAGAGACGGTAGCAGACACCGGGTTCGATACGGCCGGCGCGGCCCCGGCGCTGATCGACCGCGGCGCGCGAGGCCCGCACGGTCTCCAGTCGCGTCAGCGCCATGTCCGGCTCGTAGCGCGGCACCCGCGCCAGGCCGGAATCGACCACGATGCGCACGCCCTCGATGGTCAGCGAGGTCTCGGCAATCGAAGTCGCCAGCACCACCTTGCGGATGCCCTTGGGCGCCGGTGCGATGGCGCGGTCCTGTACGGCTGCATCGAGCGCGCCGAACAGCGGCACGATCTCGACCGAGGCGTCGTGCACACGCTCGGCGAGGAACGTTTGCGTGCGCCGGATCTCGGCCGCGCCCGGCAGGAAGGCCAGCACCGAGCCGGCATCGGCGCGCAGCGCGGTCGCGATCGTCTCGGCCATCTGCCGCTCCACCGGCGCATCGACCTTGCGGCCGACGTAACGGGTCTCGACCGGAAAGGCGCGGCCCTCGCTCTCGACGACAGGCGCATCGCCGAGCAGTTTGGCGACGCGCGCGCCGTCGAGGGTGGCCGACATCACCAGGATGCGCAAATCCTCGCGCAGGCCGGTTTGCGCGTCGCGCGCCAGCGCCAGGCCAAGATCGGCATCGAGCGAGCGCTCGTGGAATTCGTCGAACAACACCGCGGCGACGCCGTTGAGCTCGGGATCGTCGAGGATCTGGCGTGAGAAAATGCCCTCGGTAACGACCTCGATCCGCGTCGCGCGCGACACCTTCGAGCCGAAGCGCACGCGATAGCCGACGGTCTCGCCGGGACGCTCGCCGAGCGTCTTCGCCATCCGCTCGGCGCTGGCGCGCGCGGCGATGCGGCGCGGCTCCAGCACGATGATCTTCTTGTCCCTGGCCCAGGGCGCATCGAGCAACGCCAGCGGCACGCGCGTGGTCTTGCCGGCGCCGGGCGGCGCGACCAGCACGGCGGCGTTGTGGCGATCGAGCGTGCGGTCGAGCTCATCGAGCACGGCGTCGATCGGCAGCGGGCTATCGAAATGGTGCGGCAAGCAGTCTCATCGCAGGCCACGGCCCTCGGCCAGCCTTGCGTCCTGTGGTTAACGAGCGTCGGATTCTCTTAGGATTTCCGGGGCTCTTAGACCATTCGTCTGGTCGAGGGAACCGGGGAAAGGGCCGGGTTAAGGTGGCACATCCCTTGTACTGATAAAGGAGAAAGCAACCGATCGGGCCGATGATGGGGCCCGACCACACCGAAACAGGACAAGGATGACCACAAACGGCACAACAGCTGCGACAGATCGTTCCCTTGATCGATCACCTGATCGATCACTTGGGAACGCGGGCGCGCGTGTCGATTGGGTCGACTATGCCAAGGGCATCTGCATCATCATGGTGGTGATGATGCACTCGGTGCTGGGGGTCGAGAAGGCCGCCGAGCAGACCGGCTTCATGCATTATGTCGTGATGTTCGCAAAGCCGTTCCGGATGCCGGACTTCTTCCTGATCTCCGGGCTGTTCCTGTCGGTCGTGATCGATCGCGACTGGCGCACCTATCTCGATCGCAAAGTGATGCACTTCGCCTACTTCTACGTGCTGTGGGTGACGATCCAGTTCGGTTTCAAGGCGCCGTCGCTGGCCGCCGAGGCGGGTTGGGCCGAGGCTGGGCTGGAATATCTCGCCTCCTTCGTCCAGCCGTTCGGCACGCTGTGGTTCATCTATCTGCTGCCGATCTTCTTCCTCGTCACCAAGCTCACCCGCAACGTCCACCCGCTCGTGATCTGGCTGATCGCAGCAGCATTGGAGTCGGCGCACGTCGCGACCGGCTGGTACGTGATCGACGAGTTCAGCGCCCGCTTCGTCTATTTCTACACCGGCTATGTCCTGGCCGATTACGTGTTCGCGCTGTCGGACCGTGCACGGTCGCGGCCGGCGCTTGCCCTGCTCGGGCTTGGGTTCTGGGCGCTGATCAATGGCGGCCTGGTCGCGCTCGATATCAGTGAATGGCCGATCGTCTCGCTGGCACTCGGCTTTGCCGGCGCCTGCGCCATCGTCGTGTCCGGCACGCTGCTGGCACGTGCGCACTGGCTCGGCTTCCTGCGCTTTTGCGGCGAGCACTCGATCGTGATCTACCTCGCCTTCTTCCTGCCGATGGCCGCGACACGCACCCTTCTGCTGCGGTTCGACATTATCCCCGACATCGGCCTGATCTCGCTGATCGTGACCGCGGCCGGCGTCGCCGGCTCGCTCCTGATCTGGCGGCTGGCACTGGCGGTTCGGGCCAATTTCCTGTTCGAGCGGCCCGATGCGTTCTGGATTGCCCCGAAAAAGGCAGCGCCCGCTTTGCAGGCGGCCGAATAGGCCCCAACAGTGCCGAAAGTCACGGGCCGGAATCGTTCCCGGCGGGGCTAAACCGGCCGCTCTAATTTTCCACACGTTGAAATTATTGGATTTTCGGCCCCGAATGTTTCGTCGTCCGGCCGGCGACGAAACAATTCTCCCGGTCACGAAACCATTTTCCGCTTTTCGCGCAGACATCCGGAAACGGGCGGTAACTAGCTTTCTCCCAACGAACCGCCGCCCAACGGCGAACTGGGAGCCTGTCATGCCGAACGTCATCGCCATCAACTCTGCAGCCACGAAGCATATCGATGCTGCTCGCGCGACCTCGGATGAAATGCTGCTCGCGCGTATCGCCAAGAATAACCGCACCTCGATGCACACGCTCTATGCCCGTCACAACGTCCGGGTTTACCGCTTCGTGCTCCGCATGGTGCGCGACACCACAATGGCCGAGGATCTGGTGAGCCAGGTGTTCCTGGACGTCTGGCGCACGGCGGCCCAGTTCGAGGGCCGCTCGCAGGTCTCGACCTGGCTGCTGTCGATCGCCCGCTTCAAGGCGCTGACCGCGCTGCGCCAGCGCAAGCATGAGGACATCGACCAGGACGACGTGCTGGAGATCGCTGACGGCGCCGACACGCCGGAAACCTCGCTCGATCGCGCCACCACCAGCGAGATCCTGCGTGCCTGCGTGGCCAAGCTGTCGCCGGCGCACCGCGAGATCATCAATCTGGTCTACTACCATGAGAAGTCGGTCGAAGAGGCCGGGCAGATCATCGGGATCCCGCAGAGCACGGTGAAGACCCGCATGTTCTATGCCCGCAAGCAGCTCGCCGACCTCCTCCGGGGTGCCGGCGTGGACAGCGTCGCGGCATAAAATATCGTAAATTCAGTAACTTGACGGGAGATCGAGCGATTCGGGCAATTGTCGACGAAGCCAAAAAAGTCAGGCGACGAAACAATTGAAACAATCGACGACATCACCCGGAAAAACCCGATCTCTATACCCATATCGAACGACGCAACCCCAACCCCAATTCACTGACCCAGTTTCGATACTTCCCTTCGTCCTAACCTCCCAAGTAACCTCCAACGACCCGGCCGGGATGCCCCCCAGCCGGGTCGCTCTGTTTTTGGCGCGACGTCGTGAGGCCGAGCACGCCTCGTCTCACACAGACGTGACGGCGCCCGCGATTGCCCCGAAGTAACGGCCACACCGTCCTCGCGAAGAACATCTGGCGTACCCGCATGGCCCTCTGGCGCGCGGGGACTTCTGATGGACGGACGACGATGCTCAGCCTTGCCCCTGCCCTTACCTTGGCCCTGCTTGCCGGTGTCGCCACCGTCGCCGCGCCCTGCACCCTGCCGATGCTGCCGATCCTGCTTGGGGTATCGATAGGCCAGACCGGCAAGGCGCGGCCTGCGATGATCGCGCTCGGCTTCGTGATGTCATTCTCTGCGGTGGCATTGCTGCTGAGCGCGATCACGCGCGCATTCGATTTCGATCCCAACCTGCTGCGGACCGGCGCGGCCGTCCTGCTCGCGGGCTTCGGCCTCCTGATGATCTGGCCGGCGCCGTTCGAATGGCTGTCGGTCCGGCTCACGGGCGCCACCAGCAGCCTCGGTCAGGCTGCGCCGTCGCAAAGCCTGTTCGGCGGCTTCGTGCTCGGCTCTACGCTCGGCCTGGTGTGGACGCCGTGCGCCGGACCCGTGCTCGGCTCGATCCTGACCATCGTCGCGACCTCGAAGGATACCGCGTGGGCGAGCCTCCAGCTCGTCACCTACGCGATCGGCGCCGCGATCCCGATGCTTGCGATTGCCTATGGCGGGCAGGCCGTCACCACCCGCGTGCGCAGCATGGCGCGGATCGCACCGCGCCTGCAGCAAGGCTTCGGCGTCGTGATCATCGGCTTCGCCGCGCTGTCCTACCTGCAATACGACACGCTGATCGTGGCGTGGCTGACCCAGTTCTATCCCAACGGCCAGATCGGCCTGTGAGCTTATAAGGAGAGTTCGATGTCCCTGCGCTTGATTGCTGTTTCCGCTCTGGTTGCGGGTCTTGGCCTCGGTGGCGCCGTCATCCCCGGCCTCTGCTCCGAGTCCGACGCGCCGGCCGTTCCGGTACCGCGGGCGATCGCCATGACGACCGGACAGAGCCAGACCGCGCCCGAATTCGCTGGGATCAGCAACTGGTTCAATTCGCAGCCGCTCAAGCTTGCGGATCTGCGCGGCAAGGTCGTGCTGGTGGATTTCTGGACCTATGGCTGCGTCAACTGCGTCAACACGCTGCCGCACGTCACCCAACTTTATTCAAAGTACCGGGATCGCGGCCTGGTCGTGATCGGCGTCCACACGCCGGAATTTCCGTTCGAGCATTCAGCCACCAACGTGCAGGCGGCGCTGAAGCGGCACGGCATCCTCTATCCGGTGGCGCAGGACAACAACTCGCAGACCTGGAACGCCTACGGCAACCAGTATTGGCCGGCGCAATACCTCATCGACCAGAACGGCAAGATCGTCTTCCAGCACGCCGGTGAGGGACAGTACGACGAGATCGACCGCACCGTCGCCCGGCTGCTCAACGCCAACAGCTGATTGGACAATCCGCCCTGTTTGCCGTCACACCTGGCATGCTAAGGTTCATGCCAGGTCGACGACAAGTGGTGGATCATGTTCGAAGGCTGGGATGCGGTCGTACTCGCCCGCGCGCAATTCGCTTTCACGATGTCGTTCCACATCGTGTTTCCCGCATTCTCGATCGGGCTTGCGAGCTATCTCGCGGTGCTGGAAGCGCTGTGGCTTGCCACCAAGCGCGAGGTCTACATCAACCTGTTCAACTACTGGCTGAAGATCTTCGCGGTCGCGTTCGGCATGGGCGTGGTCTCGGGCATCGTGATGTCCTACCAGTTCGGTACCAACTGGTCGTCCTTTGCCGACAAGACCGGGCCGGTGATCGGCCCGATGATGGCCTATGAGGTCTTGACCGCGTTCTTCCTCGAGGCAGGCTTCCTCGGCGTGATGCTGTTCGGGCTCGAACGCGTCGGCCCCAGGCTGCATTTCGTGGCGACGTTGATGGTTGCGATCGGCACGCTGATCTCGGCGTTCTGGATTCTGTCGGCCAATTCCTGGATGCAGACGCCGACCGGCCATGCCGTCAACGCCGACGGCCAGTTCGTCGCCGCCGACTGGCTCAAGGTGATCTTCAATCCATCGTTCCCCTATCGTCTCGTGCACATGGTGCTGGCGGCCTACCTCACCACCTCGCTGGTGGTCGGCGGGGTCGGCGCCTGGCACCTGTTGCGCGACCAGCATCTGGCTGGAGCGCGCGTGATGTTCTCGATGGCGATGTGGATGGCAACCCTGGTGGCGCCGATCCAGATCCTCGCCGGCGACCAGCACGGCCTCAACACGCTGGAGCATCAGCCGGCCAAGGTGATGGCGATGGAAGGCCACTTCCAGAGCCACAAGGACGGCGCGCCGCTGATCCTGTTCGGCTGGCCCGACGAGCGTGATGCCAGGGTGAAATACGCCATCGAAGTGCCGAAGCTGTCGTCGCTGATCCTGAAGCATTCGCTCGACGCGCCGCTCGCCGGCCTCGACACCGTGCCGCGCGAAAACTGGCCGCCGGTGCCGATCACCTTCTGGGCGTTCCGCATCATGGTCGGCCTCGGCTTCCTGATCATGGGGCTCGGCCTGTCCAGCCTGCTGATGCGCTGGCGCGGCCTGATGTACCAGTCGACGCTGCTGCATCGCTTCGCGGTCCTGATGGGTCCGGCCGGCTTCATCGCGGTGCTCGCAGGTTGGATCACCACGGAGACCGGGCGGCAACCGTTCACCGTCTACGGGCTCCTGCGCACCGCCGATTCAGCGTCGCCGCTGGCGGCACCGGCGGTGGGCTCGTCGCTGATCGCCTTCATCATCGTCTATTTCGCCGTGTTCATCGCAGGCGTGATCTACATCCTGCGGCTGATGGCGCAGCCGCCGCACCCCGGCGAGCAAGGCCCGTCGACAAATATCCCCGCCCGCGCAGCCGGCATCACGCCGGCGGCCGGCGCCGTGGAGGGCGCACGATGATCGATCTCACCACGATCTGGGCCTTCATCATCGCCTTTGCCGTGTTCGTCTATGTCGTGATGGACGGCTTCGATCTCGGCCTCGGCATCCTGTTTCCGGTGTTTCCGCAAAAGACCGATCGCGACGTCATCATGAACACGGTGGCGCCGGTGTGGGACGGCAACGAGACCTGGCTGGTGCTCGGCGGCGGCGGCATGATGGCGGCGTTTCCGCTGGCCTATGCGGTGCTGATGCCGGCGCTCTACACGCCCATGATCGCGATGCTGCTCGGCCTCGTGTTCCGCGGCGTCGCTTTCGAATTCCGCTGGCGCACCCAGAAGGCGCGCAACAAATGGGATATCGCCTTCGCGGGCGGCTCGCTGGTCGCGACGCTGGCGCAGGGCATCGCGCTCGGCGCCATCCTGCAGGGCATCCATGTCGAGGGACGCCAATATGCCGGCGGCTGGTGGGATTGGCTGACGCCGTTCAGTGTCCTGACCGGCATTGCGCTCGTGATCGGCTATGCGCTGCTGGGCGCGACCTGGCTGGTGATGAAGACCGAAGGCGAGCTGCGCGACCGCGCCTATCACCTGAGCTGGATCCTGCTGGTCGCGATGCTGTGTGCGATCGGCGCGGTCAGCATCGCAACGCCGTTCCTGGCCGTGCAGTACACCCAGCGCTGGTTCGCCTGGCCCAACATCATCCTCGCCGCGCCGGTGCCGATCGCGGTCGCCGCCGTCACCGCGCTCTTGCTGCGCGCGCTCGGCGACAAGAACGACCACCAGCCGTTCTTCCTGACGCTGGCGCTGTTCGCGCTGTCCTATGCCGGGCTCGGCATCAGCATGTACCCGTACATCGTGCCGCAGAGCATCACGATCTGGCAGGCGGCGGCGCCCGCGAACAGCCAGATCTTCATGCTGGTCGGGGTCTCGATCCTGGTGCCGTTGATCCTCGGCTACACCGCCTGGGCCTATTGGGTGTTCCGCGGCAAGGTGCGTCCCGGTCACGGGTACCATTGATGACACAACCTCTGAATCAGCGCCCGCTCGGGCAGCGCCTGCTGTGGTTCGCAGCGCTCTGGCTCGGCGGCGTCGGCACGGTGGCGCTGGTCTCGTTCGCGTTGCGACTCTGGATCGCGCCGAAATGAGGCCGGCTCGCATGGCGAGCGCCGCCTCTCAATGACAAAAAACAGAAGCATTACAGTGATATAGTGTGACGCCCGCCCTAAACTTGCCATCAAGCTGCCGCTGAGATTTGATGCTGCACGTGATTTGGGTGGAGCAACCATTGGCTGCGCGCCAACAAGGAGAGCTTTGCATGACGAAACTTCGTCACCTGGTCTGGATGTTGATCGCCACGGGCGCGCTCGTGCTGTCGACATCGCAGGGCTTTGCCCAGAGCCGCCCGGACGCCGACGAGCCCGGCCTGGTCGCCGACGACAGCTACGAGCTCGACCCGGAATGGCAGAAGCAGGTCGTTTACTACCGGACCAATGAGGCGCCGGGCACCATCATCGTCTCCACCGCCGAGCGTCATCTCTACCTCGTGCAGGGCAATGGCCGCGCACTCCGCTACGGCATCGGCGTCGGCCGCGATGGTTTCCAGTGGCAGGGGCTCGTGACCATCACCCGCAAGGCCGAATGGCCGGATTGGACCCCGCCGCCGGAAATGATCGCCCGCCAGCCCTATCTGCCGCGCTTCATGGCGGGCGGTCCGGGCAATCCGCTCGGCGCACGCGCGATGTATCTCGGCACCACGGTCTACCGCATCCACGGCACCAACCGGCCCGACACCATCGGCACCGCCATCTCGTCCGGCTGCTTCCGTCTGGTCAACAACGACGTCGCCGACCTCTACAGCCGTGTTCCCGTCGGCACCAAGGTGATCATCCGGCAGAAGCCTGAACTCTGATCTCTACACTCTACCCGCCTTCGATATCCGACCTGTTTTTCCCCCGATCATTCGCGAGAGAGAACCCATGCGTACATTTCGAGGCGGCCTGACGATCGGGCTCGCGGTCGCCGCGCTGGTTGCGGCCGCCGCCATCACCTATGAGCGTTACGACACCCGCACGCTGAAGCGCACCGTGCGTCGCGGCGACGTGCTGTGCGGCGTCAACAAGGGCCTGCCGGGCTTCTCGATCCCGGACGACAAGGGCAACTGGACCGGCTTCGACGTCGACTTCTGCCGCGCGGTGGCGTCGGCGATCTTCGACGATCCGTCGAAGGCGAAGTTCGTTCCGCTCGACGCCAGCGAGCGCTTCAAGGAGTTGCAGAACCGCAAGGTCGACATCCTGTCGCGCAACTCCACCTGGAGCATGTCGCGCGAGACCAATTACGATCTCTATTTCCCGGCGGTCGCCTATTATGACGGCCAGGGCTTCATGATCCCACGCTCGCGCAACATCGATTCCGCGCTCGACCTGAACGGCAGCAAGGTCTGCGTGCAGGCCAACACCACGACGCAGCTCAACCTCGCCGACTATTTCCGTGCCAACAACATGAAGTACACGGAGATGAAGTTCGACAAGCTGGACGATGTCGTAAAGGCCTATGATTCCGGCCAGTGCGACACGCTGACCTCGGACGCCTCGCAACTCTATGCGCTGCGGCTCAACCTCTCCAAGCCGGGCGACCACTTGATCCTGGCCGACATCATCTCCAAGGAGCCGCTGGCGCCGGTGGTCCGGCTGCGCGACGACGACTGGATGATGATCGTGAAGTGGACGCTCTACGCCATGATCAACGCCGAAGAGCTCGGCATCACCTCGAAGAACATCGACGAGGCGCTGAAGTCGAAGAAGCCGGAAGTGATGCGGCTGGTCGGCACCGAAGGCTCCTATGGCGAGGATCTCGGCCTGACCAAGGACTGGGCGGTGCGCATCATCAAGCATGTCGGCAACTACGGCGAGGTCTATGACCGCAACGTCGGCGCAGATTCCAAGCTGAAGATCCCGCGCGGCATGAACCAGCTCTGGAACGCCGGCGGCGTCCAGTACGCGCCGCCGATTCGTTGATCGGTTTTCGTCGTTCCGGGATGCGCCGACAGGCGCAGGCCCGGAACCCATCGAGCAGCAGTGAAGGTGGCGCCATGGATTCCGGGCTCGCGCTTCGCGCGCCCCGGAATGACTGCTAGTATCCCTTGCCGCTCGCCAGTTGGTCGGTGTGGTAGTTGCTGTCGCCGAACAGCTCCTGGCAGACCCGGGCGCGCTTCATGAAGAAGCCGATGTCGAACTGGTCGGTCATGCCCATGCCGCCATGCATCTGCACGCCCTCCTGCACGGCAAGCGTGGCAGTGGTGCCGGCGCGCGCCTTTGCCACCGAGACTGCGGTGGCGGCCTTCGCGATATCGGTATCGAGCGCCTGTAGCGCCTTCAGCACCGCGGCGCGGGTGATCTCGATATCGATATAGAGCTCCGCGGCACGGTGCTGCAGCGCCTGGAATTCGCCGATCGCCTTGCCGAACTGCTTGCGCTCCTTGAGATAGGTCACGGTACGGCCGAACACCTCGTCGGAGAGGCCGACCATTTCGGACGCGACCGCCCCGCGGCCGATATTGAGCACGCCCTCGAGCAACCCAAAGCCCTGATCGACCTCACTGAGCACGCTGTCGGCATCGACCTCGACATTGTCGAACACGATGCGCGCCGCATTGTGCGAATCGACCATCGCGGTGCGCTCGACCGTGAGCCCCTTCGCCTTCGGATCGACCAGGAACAGCGTCAGCCCGTTTTTGTCGCCAGCGCTGCCCGCCGAGCGCGCCGCAACGATCAGGAGGTCGGCGGTGTGGCCGTCGACCACGAAGGCCTTGTCGCCCGACAGCTTGAAGCCGTTGCCGGCGCGCGTCGCCTGCAACTTGGTCTGCAGCGGACGATGCTTGGCACCTTCATCGATCGCCAGCGCCGCCAGCAGCGAGCCGTCGGCGATCTTGGGCAGATGCTGCGCCTTCTGCGCCTCGCTGCCGCCGCGCGACAGTGCCGATGCAGCGAGCACCGAGGTCGAAAGGAATGGCGACGGCATCAAGGTGCGGCCGATCTCTTCCATGACGATGCCGGCTTCGACGCAGCCGAGCCCGCTGCCGCCGAACTGGTCCGGCACCAGGAGGCCGGAGAAGCCCATCTCGGCAAATGTCTTCCAGAGCTCGCGCGAGAAGCCGGTGGTATCCTTGCTGTCGCGCAAGCCGCGCAGATGCGCCACCGGCGCCTTGTCGCTGATGAGACCGCGCGCACTGTCGCGTAGCATGGATTGTTCTTCGGTGAGGACGAGGGCCATGGATGGATTCCGCTCTTCGATAATTCAAATTCAGATGATGTTGATTTCGTCATTCCGGAGCGCGACGTAGTCGCGAGCCCGGAATCCTTACTCCCGATTGTGGTTATGGATTCCGGGCCTGGCCCTTCGGGCCATCCCGGAATGACGCATGGTGAAACCGTGCGTCACGCCCCCGGCAGATCGAGGATGCGCTTGGCGACGATGCCGAGCATCACCTCCGAGGTGCCGCCCTCGATCGAGTTGGCCTTGGTGCGCAGCCAGGCGCGCGGACGGGCGCCGCCTTTGGAGCGATCGCTCTCCCATTCCAGCGCGTCGATGCCGCCGGCCGACATCAGGATCTCGTAGCGCCGCTTGTTGAGCTCGGTGCCGTAATACTTCATCGCCGACGAGAACGCCGGGTGCGACTGTCCGGCCTTGGCGAGATCGACCGCGCGCTCCGCGGCCGCAGCCAGCGCCGCCTCGTCGACCTCGAAGTTCGCGATCTGGCTGCGCAGCTGCGCGTCGTCGAGCCTGCCTTGCGTGTCCGCGCCGACCGAATCGGCGGCGATCTGGCCAAGCGGACGGCCGACGCCGCGCTCGCCCATGCCCGAGATCATCGCGCGCTCATGCTGCAGCAGATATTTCGCGACATCCCAGCCGCGATTGACGGTGCCCACCACATGCGACTTCGGCACGCGGACATTGTCGAAGAAGGTTTCGCAGAACGGCGAGTAACCCGAGATCAGCAGGATCGGTTTGGTCGACACGCCC
Source organism: Bradyrhizobium oropedii (assembly GCF_020889685.1). Taxonomy (GTDB): domain Bacteria; phylum Pseudomonadota; class Alphaproteobacteria; order Rhizobiales; family Xanthobacteraceae; genus Bradyrhizobium; species Bradyrhizobium oropedii. The sequence continues at coordinate 5,874 of NZ_JACMYO010000099.1, read as the reverse complement.
TTCGAGGCCATGTCGAACAGGATGAAGCTGATGCCGTCGTGCTTCTTCGCCGCCGGATCGGTGCGGACCAGGCAGAAGATCCAGTCGGCATAGTTGGCGTAGGAGGTCCAGATCTTCTGGCCGTTGATGATGTAGTCATCGCCGTCGCCGACCGCGCGGGTCTGCAGCGAGGCAAGGTCGGAGCCGGCGTTCGGCTCGGAATAACCCTGGCACCAGCGGATCAGGCCCGCGGTGATCTTCGGCAGATGCTCCTTCTTCTGCTCCTCGGTGCCGTATTTCAAAAGCGCCGGTCCGAGCATCGAGATGCCGAACGAGGTCAGCGGCTGGCGCGCGCCGATCGCCGCCATCTCCTGGCGGACGATCTTGGCCTCCTCGCCGTCGAGGCCTCCGCCGCCATATTCCTTCGGCCAATGCGGCACGGTCCAGCCCTTGTCGCGCATCCGCTCGAACCAGACGCGCTGCGCCTCGGAGGAGAATTTCGTGTTGCGGCCACCCCAGAAGGTGTCGCCGTCCGAGGTCATCGGCTTGCGCATCTCCGGCGGGCAGTTCTGCTCCAGCCAGGCGCGGGTCTCTGCGCGGAATTTCTCGAGGTCAGCCATGGTGCGTTTCCAGTCAAATTCGACGAATTGGATTCGACCTTAGACCTACGCCGCCGCCGAATTCAATATGCCTCGCGGCGGCGCCATGCTCTGGCGTCGCTACTCACCTTGCGCGATCGGGTGTATCGCCGAGACGGGGTAACGATTGAAAAACAAGAGGAAACGGTCATGCGGCTGAAGCTGCTTTCGCCTAGCGAAATGAACGCCGCCCAGAAAGAAACCTACGACGAGTCGATCGCCGGCAAGCGCGGCGCGCCACCGGCGCCGATGATGGCCTGGCTGAACAGCCCCGAGATGGCACGGCATGCCACGCGGCTCGGCGAGGTGCTGCGCTTCGACACGGTGTTTCCGCCGAAACTGTCGGAGATCGCGATCCTCGTCACCGCGCGACACTGGACCGCGCACTACGAATGGTATGCCCACAAGCGCCTCGCGCTGAAGGGCGGCCTCGATCCGAAGATCATCGAGGACATCCGCGTGCGCCGGACGCCGACCTTCGACGATCCCAAGGCCAGGGTGATCTACGACGTCGCCAAGGCGCTGCACGAAGGTCACGGCCTGCCCAAGGGACTGTATGACGAGGCGGTCGAGGTGCTAAGCCAACGCGGGCTGGTCGAGGTGATCGGTCTCTGCGGCTACTACACGATGGTGTCGATGACGCTGAACACGTTCGAGTTCCAGCTGCCCGGCGGCGAGCTGTCGGAGCTCTGCTAGACCCCGGCGGACCCTGGCGTCTTTCGGAAACGCTGCGTTTCAGGATGGATCGCTCCGGCCACGGCAAATCCGGACTATATCTGGTGGAGAAGCCTTGCCCCTTGACGGCAAGGCAGTGACGCCAACGGAGCCAGGCCATGCCGGAAAATCCCCCCATCATCGCGGGCACGCGGATCGGGCATGTCCACCTCAAGGTCGCCGATCTCGACCGTGCGCTCGGCTTCTATTGCGGCGTGCTCGGCTTCGAGTTGCAGCAGCAGTTGGGCGCGGACGCGGCCTTCATCTCGGCCGGCGGCTATCACCACCACATCGGCCTCAACACCTGGGAGAGCAAGGGCGGCCATCCGCCGCCATCAGGCACCACCGGCCTGTTTCACACCGCCATTCTCTACCCCACCCGCCCGGCGCTCGCCGACGCGCTGCACCGGGTGCTGTCGGCCGGCATCCAGCTCGACGGCGCCAGCGACCACGGCGTCAGCCAGGCGCTTTACCTGCGCGATCCCGACGAGAACGGCGTCGAGCTCTATTGGGATCGGCCCGAGGCCGAATGGCCGCGCAGCGCCGACGGCAAGCTTTCGATGTTCACGCGTCGGCTTGATCTGGAGGATCTGCTGAAGCAGCGTGCGGCGTAATTCCGCACTCCGGATAATTTCGTAGCCCGGATCGCGCTTCGCTGCGTCCGGCTACGGGTGCAGCCACGGGCGCACCAGCCAGCCGGCCGCGTAGAGCCCAAAACCGAACACCGCATGCGTCGCCAGGCTCTGCAGCCGCGCCGACGCAGGTTTCGGCGTGCGGCTCGCGGCAATGCCGGCGCCCAGCGCAGGCTGCATGATCAGGAACGGTGCGGCCACGCTGCCGATGCCGACCATCAAAGCCGGGCCGATCGTCGGCTGCCGCGCCCAGTCGAGGCCGAAGATCGCAAGCAATACGCCGGCAAAGCCGATCCCGATCAGATAATGCGCGGTCCATCCGATCGCCCGTTCACCCGCGACCTGCGGTGACGCGGCGATGCGATCATGACGCAAGCGCCCCGATGCGAGATGGCCGAGCCAGCGCCCGACCAACGCATAGTCCAGCGACGGGATGCCAAGCAGGCGCGTGCGGACCATCCCCCAGATGTCCATCACGATGGTCGCGCCGGTCCCGATCAGCATCGCACTCACCAGATAGTCCACGGTCTCAGCCATGCCCGCCTCCGTGCTCGTCATCGACTTGCGGTGCGACACTCATGATATTCATCCGTCTTGATGCTTGCCTCTGGCAAGCGATAGGCTGCACCCTTGCCAGTTCAAGTGAACTTGAGGTCAAGGGCCATGCGGGACATCGATATCGCGGAGGTGGCGGAACTGTCGGGCGTTCGCGCCTCGACCTTGCGGTTCTATGAGGAGAAAGGCCTGATCGCCTCGCATGGACGGCGCGGGTTGCGCCGCCTGTTCGATCCGGGCGTGCTGGACCGGCTGGCGCTGATCGCACTCGGGCGCGCCTCCGGCTTCTCGCTCGACGAGATCGCAAGAATGTTCGCGCCGGACGGAAAGCCGCGCATCGACCGGAAAATGCTTGCCGCCAAGGCCGACGATCTCGACCGCACGATCCGCAGGCTCAACGCGATGCGCGACGGCCTGCGCCACGCCGCCGTCTGTCCGGCACCGAGCCACATGGAATGTCCGACGTTCCGCCGCCTGCTGCGGGTCGCGGCAGCCGGCAAGATCGGTGAGCCGAAGAAGGCGAGGACGTCACGTCGCAAGAATGCATGACGAACCGTAGCCGCAGCGCAGCGAAATCCGGGTTATGTCCCCGGATTGCGCTGCGCTTCATCCGGGCTACTTCGCTTTCATCATGATCGTCGCCGCCGCGATCAGCTCGAGGCCGATGCAGCCGTAGAACGGCAGCGTATAGCTGCCGGAGAGATCGTGCAGCAACCCGATCACGCCGGGGCCGAAAGCATAGGTGATCTGGTTGATCGCGGTGATCAGGCTGACCAGCACGCCGAACGCGCGCGGATCGAATTCGCGCTGGACGATCAGCGCCGGCAGCGTGATCAGATTGCCGACGGAGAAGCCGAACAGCGCGCAGGCGGCGATCTGCGCGAGATCGTTGTGCACGTTGATGATGATGACGAGCGCAATCGCCTGGCTGACAAAGGACAGCGCCGACGCCAGCCGCTGGTTGAGCTGGTCGATCACGAAGGAGAAAGAGACGCGGCCGACCACGGCCATCGCGGTCAGCAGCGCCATCGCCACCGTCGCGCGCTCGCGGCCGATCACCTGATCGAGATAGGCGATCAGGTGAACGATGAAGCCGACCTGGGCGAACAGCACCAGCGCGAAGGCGATCGAGACCGAGAGGAAGCGGATGTCGCGCAGCGCCCGGGCGCGCACCTGGGTTGCCGACGGCGCATCGGCGGCCGCTGAAGTCATCGCGTGCAGATGCACCGGTGGTCGCCCGACGAAGATCAGGATGACCGGCACCATCACCACGACGAGCAGCACCGCTGCCGCGATCATCGCGCCGGAGAAGCCGAAAGCGCCGATCCCTGTTACCAGCAGCGGCACGCCGACGATGCCGCCGAAGCTGGCGCCGTTCAGCGCGAGGCTGATCGCCATGCCGCGCTTCTTGTCGAACCACAGGCCGAGCGTGTTGGTGATGATGCCGAGGCTCGTCCCCGCCCAGCCGAACGCCAGCAGCGCATCGGCGAGATAGAGCTGCCAGGGGGCACGCACCTCACCGATCGCAATCGCCGCGATCGCCATTGCGAAGGTGCCTGCGATCAGGCAGGCGCGCGCGCCGAACGCCTTGATCGCCTCGCTGACGAAGGCAACCAGCGCAGCGCCGAACAGATAGAAGAAGGTCGTGCCCGACGAGATCAGCGACGCCGGCCAGCCGTGCAGCCGCTGCAACTCGGCGACATAGACGCTCTGTCCGTAGAAGCCCAATCCCCAGCCGAAAGTCGCAAGCAGGAAGCAGACGACAACGATGCGCCAGCCTTCATAACCAAGCGAGGACTCGTCTGCTTGCGTGGGCGATGATGCGTCCATTTCTTGCTCTTGCTTCTCACATCGTCGGGGCCGGACTAATCCGTTCCCACGATGTGAGCAGCCTTGCAAGCCGATCATTTCGAAGCTGATCGAAGTGTCAGCAATTGGCAGCAGGTCAGATGCTGGGATCCGGGATTTCTTCCATCGCGCGCAATTTCGCTCGCCGCTTGGCGAACGAGGCCAGCGACAGCACGGCAAGCCCAAGCAGCACCGGCGGAAACACCACCATGTTGACAGCGTTCCAGCCGTAATGCGCCAGCAGCTGGCCCGACGAGAACGAGCCGATCGCCATCATGCCGAAGACAAGGAAATCGTTGAAGGCCTGCACCTTGTTGCGTTCTTGCGGCCGGTGCGTTTCCAGCACCAGTGCGGACGCGCCGACGAATGCGAAGTTCCAGCCGATCCCGAGCACGAACAGCGTCGCCCAGAAGTGCGGCGCTGATATGCCCGACAGCCCGATCATCGCGGCGACCGCCTCGAGCGCCAGCCCGAGCGCGACGATGGCCGGCGCACCGAACCGCGCGATCAGCGAGCCGGTGAAGAAGCTCGGACCATACATCGCCACGATGTGCCACTGGATGCCGAAGTTGGAATCGCTGACCGACAGTCCGCACATCTTCATCGCGAGCGGCGCCGAGGTCATCACCAGATTCATCATCGGATAGGCGATCACGCCGCACAGCGCCGCGGCAATGAAGCGCGGCTGTTTGGCGATCTCGAGCAAGGGGCGGCCGCCATGCAGATCGGCTGCCGCGGGTTTCGGCGCGTCGACACCCGAGAGCACCGCCATCGCCACCAGTGCGACCAGCGCCTGCATCACGAAGGAGAACGCGAACAGATAAGGCGGCCAGATGTCCATGGTCCACTGCACGAGCTGCGGCCCGAGCACACCGGCGAAGACGCCGCCGGCCATCACCCAAGACACCGCCTTGGGCCGGAACGCGACGCTGGCGCCGTCCGCCGCCGCGAAGCGATAGGACTGCGCGACGGCGCCGTAGAGCCCGCCGAGGAAGGTCGCGCCGCAGAACAGCCAGAACGATGAATGCAGGATCGCCCAGGCGCCGAGCGCGCCGGTGAGCGTGCCGCAGAAGGTGCCGATGATGAAGGCGACGCGCCGGCCATAGGCGCGCGAGATCGCGCCGGTCGGCAACGTGCCGGCGGCAAGCCCGAGCACATACATCGAGAGCGGCACGGTGGCGAGCGAAACGCTCGGCGCCAGCGTCGCGCCGACGATCGAGCCGGTGGCGAAGATCACGGCCGAATTGGCGCCGGTCAGCGCCTGCGCCGCCGCAAGCCGCCACACATTGCTGCGCGCCCGCGCATCATCGCTCGCTTCGTCCGCAGCTGTCACGTCGATCATCGGAATTCCCGCCCTGAAGCCCCGGCGGGAGCCTCCAAATCCCGGGCACTATGGAGAGCGGGTGCGCGCCGATCAACCAGCGCAAACGGACGTAGGCCATGCGGGAGGCGCACGGGGGATTGCTCCGTTCTCCTGTCGTGCAGACTTGGCACTTCTATTAGTCCCG
>NZ_JACMYO010000098.1 GCF_020889685.1 Bradyrhizobium oropedii | reverse complement strand
CGCTATAGACGTCGCCAAGCGGCGAGGCTCGAAGCGCGCAAAGTCGCCCTGACACGTAAGCTCGCAGTGATCCTGTATCGGATCTGTGTCGACGGCACAACTTACCGATGGGCTGAAGCGGGGCCGATCGCAGCATAGAACAGGTGAAGGAGATTAAGAACGCAACCGGGCTAAACTGAAGCGCAGTGCCCGAAGTCCCGTCGCCGGGACGGTGGATCCGGTGAAGCCGTTACACACCCAGTGGCCGTCATCCGACGAACCACGCGTATCTAGATAGGCTCACCGCTCCCTCTGACAGCATGATGTGGCGGCCAGGCGTTGACCACGGACAGAAGCATGAGCTCGGCGGCGTGACATTCACTCGGGAGGCTTGACATCATCGGGCCCATTACAGAAGGTCGTGTACTCATCTGTGGACGCCCCGCGAGATGCAAGCGATTTTTAAAGAAGATCGGCAAGTAGTCGGATGCTGCCATCTGTCCGGCCTCTGATAGTGCAGCGCGATGAAGCTGCGGGCCCGTATGGGAGTTCGCAGACCGGAACCAAATCATAAATGCGTGCTCTAGGCACGATGAGTACACCTGGTTCTTCCGGCCTCGTCTCGCCGACTGTTGCGCCATACCTTCCTTCGACCGACTACATCTCCGACGACCTCAGGCCCGCCAGGCTCACGCCTTGGCTGCGGCCGGAGCCCTGTAGTTCTCCTGCTTTGTAAGCAGCGCCCAGACGATCCGCGCCATCTTGTTCGCGAGCGCGACGGTTACCAGCATGCGCGGTTTGCGAGCCAGCATCTGTTCGAGCCAAGAACCCCTCGGCGCACCGCGTTTGCTCGCCTGCTTCGTTCGCCCATTTTGGATGCTGCACCGAGCTTCTGCTTGCCGCCTGTCGATCTTTGAAGAGGCGTGAGACCCATCCAGGCGGCAAAGTCGCGGCCCCCTGCCAAAGGTCTCGGCTGGCGGCGCTAAGGCGGCGATCGCGGTGGCGGAGATTGGGCCGATACCGGGAACGGTCATCAGCCTGCGTGATACTTCGTCCTCTCGTGCACGCCGTGCGATTTCTTTGTCGAGATCCGCGATCTTGCTACTGAGGCCGGTGAGTAGGTCTAACGGTCTAACATCACTCGGAACATGGCGCGGGCCGCTCCGGGAAGCGGGTTGACCATCTCTTCTTCCTCGATAAGATCAGCGAGCATCGCCACATGCGACGGCCCCTTGAGCGCGACCAACCATATTCCGTGAGGTGTCCGCGAATCGCCTTGATCAGCTGGGTTCGCTGCCGCATGAACAGATCACGGGTTCTAAACACCAGGCCGCCCGCCTGCTGCTCTTCGCACCACGAATCGCATGCTCGGCCGCTGGGCTGCTTCGCAAATCGCCTCGGCATCGATCGCGTCATTGTTTTGCCGGCTTTGCGAACGGCTTTACATAGGCGGGCGGGATCAGCCGAACTTCATGGCCAAGCTGAGCGAGCTGGCGGGCCCGGTGATGTGCTCCACCACACGCCTCCAACGCTACCGTGCAACTCGGCTGGGTCGCGAAGAAATCCCGCCGCTTTCCTCGGCTGATCCGCTTGCTGAACATTGCTCGACCCTGTCCATCTGCTCCGTGCACGTGAAAAACGTGCTTGGCGATATCCAGACCGATTATGATAACCTCAGACACGGACGCCTCCCTTAAGTGGTCTCAACACCTCCACTTTGGCACATCGATGCCGTCGGGCGGGGCGTCAACCCCGTCATAAATCGGACTGAAGGGGCGAACTCGCATGAACACTGCTGCTTTCAGTGCTGCGATGTAAACTTCAAGATAGCCTCATTGAAGTCTTTGGGGTTCTGAAGATTCATTCCGTGACCCGCGCGCCGAATGATGACCGGCGGTCCGAAATTGCCCCGCTTCCGCATTTCTGAAATCAGAACTCCGTTCAGAAGTGGCGACTTTTCACCATTCAACATTAGCACCGGGAAATTGAATTTACGCAGCTCCTCATCTTTAGTGAGCGGTTGTGGACAATCAACGATTGCTGTCCAGATATTCTGTAGGAATTCCTTCTGCCGTTCCGCTGACAAGCTCTCCCACCAACCGGGACCATTTAAGCGAAACATGAACCGCACCGTGCCGCCTTCAACGTCCCCCTTTGCTACGTCTTTCCGCAAATCATCAAATAGGCTTTGCCTGAACGCCGTCGCCTTCAAATTCTCTTCCGTTTCGGAGAGTTCTAGCCTTACACCTGCGTCCGCCAGAATGAGCGTTCGGATTGCGTTCGGGTACTTTTTCGCCACTTCGATAGCTACCGTTCCGCCGCGAGAAACGCCTAATAAGTGAACGGGACCAAGTGTGAGCTTTTGAACGAAGGCAGCCAAATCGTCGGCATGCTGAGCGAATGAGAAATCGTTTCCTACGCCATCCCACACTTCAGGAAAGTAGTGTCTAAGGCTTACGTTGAGAACTCGATGCTGCTTAGAAAACGGTCCGAGCTGATCTGGCCAGATTCGGTAATCACAAAACGATCCATGGATTAGGACCAGTGGCGAGCCCGCTCCCCGGTCTTGATAGGCCATCGGATACCCATTTACCTCAATCCATTTCACATCAGGAGGGATCGACCACTTCGGCGGCACATAAGGCATCGGCAGAGTCTCCAAACGCCTGCTAATAAGAGCAGGCAAGCGAGGTACGTGCAAGCCGTGGGAATGTCCGCTTCTGCCCTGGCGCTGGCCGGTCTCAGGGGTGTTGTGTTTCGGCGAGCCCCTGTGATTCAAACTCCCAAACTGGGGGGCGAATCATGCGCTACGAACTCGCAGACTATGAATGGCTTGCCGTCAAGCCGATGCTGCCGAACAAGCCGCATGCACTTGCCGCCTCCCATGACGCCGCTGTCCAGATGATCGACACGTCTTGTCCGCGTGCATCAAGGCGGAGCCTGCATAACAAGGAACCAGCGCCAATCGATGGGAAGGTCACGCGGGCTGCCGCCGCAGGATACCGCTTCAACGCGGCCGGTCACGATCAAGGCAGGCATGATTGTCCACGGCCGGCACTGTGGCCCGCCAGAGGATAAAAGCACCATCCTTCCGAGGATCGTCCCATTTCTGGACACCAGCATTTTGTAATCGGCTATGATCTGGTTCGCGTCTCGCTCACCAAATACTCGGCCCCGAGTAGGCGTTAAACGACCTTCCACGAAACCCGGACCTTGCGATGGGAGAACGATCTTCCCGACGGGTTGCCGGTCAATCTATGGGCTTGCCTTGCGGATCAAGCAGGCCTGGCCGCAATGTCGCCGAACGCTCCGTCTCAACAATCGAGGCCATCCGAGCACACCGCCCTGATCTCCTTTGCAGGTTCACGTGTCGACGATAAGGCAAGTCCCTCGCATATATCGCGCCCGCCGTGAGAGGCCCCCGGCCGCTGCTCAGGCAGCTTTAGCTGAAATGTGGGTTTGACAGTTGGCCGGGCAAACCCTTGCGCAGGCGCCGCAGCCGATGCAGGCGCCCTGATCACTCAGAACCATGACTTTTTTTCGATCTCATCGTCCCCGTCATCGTCGAGATCGACAAGTTCGCCCTCCTCGTTGATTCCTTTCAACGTCATGACGTCTCGACCGCACACCTTGAAACAACGGCCACAGCCGATGCACTTCTTGGGATCGATCGAGATCAGGTAGTCCGGCGTCCAGTCGCGGCCATCGCACGTTGCAAATGACATGATTCGAAAGCCCTTAGGTCTTTTCCAGCGCCTTCAAATCACGGCTCTTGCGTTCGAGTTCGGCATAGGCACCGTGTGCCTTCTCTGCCACTGCCATGATCGAAGTCCAGTTGATGGGAAGTTCTTCCGAAAGGTCGTGCAGATCCATTTTGGCTTGTAGCGCTTTGGCCGACAGTTTCTTTAGTTCTGCCTTCAGTGTTTCACGATCGCTCATGAGTGCCCTCAATAGTTCGCCACGTCCGGAAATTTCCGTATCAGATCGATTCCTTCCCAGACATATTTGTCACCTTCCCGCACGAGCTTTGCGAGATTGACGAAGCCGAAGCGATGCACATCGCGTAGTTGCTTGTTCACGGCGACCAGCCGGCCTCCGATCAGCACCACGCGGCCAAAGCCTTCATGGTGCAGCTTCAGCATCGGCGTGATCATCACGCCGGTCACCCTCTCGATCGAGAGCGCGACCGCATTGAAGAACAGCTCAAGCCGCCACAGCGTATCGGGATCTGGATCGCCGACGACCGGCAGGGCGCGCCGCTTCTCCTTGTCCAAGATATAGGGTTCAAGCAGGTCGAGATCGCTCTTGGCCTCCCAGGCTCCGTTGGTATCCTGAGCGCGCCAAATCTTGACCAGCTCCTTGAGGAACGGCGCATCGACGACGCTGCCCTGCTGCTCTATTGATACGGCCTTGGTCATCTCACCTCAATCATCGAACTCGAATGTGCGCCGTTGATCCTTCGCCATGGCCTTGCGAAGCCAGGGAGGTGGCGTGCCCTTCAGGACGTGCTCGAGCTTTTCGAGCAGCACAAGGATGTCTTCTGGCTTGTTCATCTTGATCGGATGAATCTTGTTGGCCACCACCCGCGCAGCGCCGGCACCGCCGATGGCGGCGACGTAAAGGATCGCGCAATCCTTGATCGCCTCGATCTTGGGCGCCAACTTGTCGTCATTGCCGTCTTCCCTGAGATCGCCCTCAAACTCAACCGCTTTGAGAAACACGTGCCCACCTGGCGCGACATCGTAGATAGCGATATTCTTTGCCCAACCGAAATGGGCATCGACGCGTCTTAGGTCTTGTGTGGCGAACGCGACCTTCATGCAATCGACCTCTCAGTTGAACCCATAGAGCTGCGGTTCCCGGCCCCCGCTGGCACTGCGGCCAGACCCCGCCATCTGTCGGGCGTCGGCTGATGATTCTCCTCGCGGTCCGCGATCACGAGATTGGCGATATCGAAGATCAGATCGCGCGTACCACGATACCCGATAGATAATTGGTGCCCTGCGCCAAGCCGATCGAACATCGGAAAACCGGCTCGATAGAACGGGATTTTTAGCCGAGCCGCCGCTTGCCTGCCATGCGAATGCGTGATCAGCAGGTCGCAATGCTTGGTTCTGGCAACCTCTTCCAGATCCTCGAGATCGCCAATCAGTACCTCCTCGGTCTTGATCCGCTCGATCACCGCCGACTGCGTGGTAGTCACCGCCGCGGTCACCTGCGCGCCCATGTCATGCAGCATGCTGGACAGATCGAACAGCAGGTCGGGCTCAGCCGCGATCGCAAGTTTGCGACCGCCGATATGGAAGTGCGCATCCAGCATTGCATCGGCGAGCTGGCCGCGCTGGCGCCGATATTTCGACGGGACGGGGCGACCGCTGATCTCGCTCAAGAAAGTCATCAAGTCGTCGTTCGGGCCGAGACCGCACAGCCGTTCGAACAGGCGAAATGGCACGCCCGTCTTGGCCTGCATGACCTCCGCTGCTCGCCGCATCTGCCCGCCGACCGCAATGGTCCATCCGGCGCGGCCCATGCTCGCGATTTCGCCGACGCCGATGCCGCCGAAGGTCGTTGCCGTAAACTCATCGGGGATATGCCCATCGAGCGACCCCGCCAGATCAGGCAGGAAGCACGGCCGCAACCCAAAATCCTCCAGGATGGCACGGAGTTCATCGAGATCACCCGGCGTGAGATGACATCCTGGAAGAACGTTCACCCTCGATGGATCGCGCAGGCCATTGACGTTTGGCCCTTCCACCAGCATCTCCACAATGCGCGCCACAGCCTTCTCCCAGCCGTCCTGGAACGCACTTTTGAAATCAGGCGTCGAGACACAGACCAGCGGTAATTTCGCAAGCTGGGGATGCTTGTCGCGGATCAGCTTGAGGTAGGCGTCCACATCGTCGCCATTGGTCTCGGTGACACCCGTCGAGCAGATTCCGATGATTTTTGGCTTGGTACGGTTGTAGATATTGAGTATCGCCTGCTCGAGATTCTCGTAGCCGCCGAGCACGGTCGCGACCTCGCTCATCGCGGTAGTCTGCAGTGGTACAGCTTCCTTGAAATGCCGCACAAAGAGGGTGAGCCCGAAGGAGGTGCAACCTTGTGAGCCGTGCAGAAGCGGCATCGCCCCACTCAGCCCCATGAAGGCAAATGCGGCGCCGATCGGCTGGCTCATCTTCAGCGGGTTAATCGCGCACGCTTTTGTCGGTACCGTGGCGGTGGCCATGACACCTCCCTATTCAGCAGCTTGCAGCCCGGCAGGTGGCGAGGACGCCAGAACGTCCTCGATGCGTCGCTTGCAGCAACCACCGACTGCATTGGTGTGGTCTCTGACTGCCTCGACGCTCCTTAGGCCATGCGCGTAGATCGCATCCTCGATTGTGCCGAGATCCACTGTTTTACAGAAGCAGATCTTTCTCGCGCGCCGCGCCGCCTCCGTGACCGCCGGATCGCAAGCGACCGCGGCCACCGTCGATTGCATCTGCACCATTGCCCTGGCCAATGCCTGCCATGGCGCCGGACGACGTAGCTGCTCCCACATCGGGTTGGAGAGCGACTTATCGATCTCCTCCACCAGCTTGACCATTCCGAGATAGCCCATATAGGCGTGGCAACGCTCCTGGTTGATGTCGAGCCAAGGCATCGCCGCCTTCAGTGCAACGAACTGCGATTTGCCGCCCGAGAGCATGATGTCCGCTTTGGCGTCCTTCAACATCTTGTACATTTCGCGCGGCGTCATATCCTCGATCATGCGGGCATCCTGCCCCATGAGCTGCTTGATGCGTTCCTTGTCCTCCCTTGTCGATTTCTTCACGCTGGTTCCGACCAGTTCGAGGCCGGCTTGCTGTAGCGCCGCAACGACCGACCATGACTTGACGCCGCCGGTAATCAACAAAGCCTTCTTGCCTTTGAATCGCAATTTGTATGGCCCGATCGCGGCCCATGCTCTCGCTTCCTCGCGTGCGATCACAGCTTCGGTGCGCCCCAGCAGATCTTTCGGCGCGCCGCGCTCAACCAACAAGCGGGCAATCTGGCGCAGCGACTCGCTCGAATCCTGGATACCGTAGAACGACCCTTCGAAGAACGGAATGCCGTAGCGCTCCTCCATCTTGCGCGCGACGTTGATCATGGCTTTCGAGCACACCAACATCGCCGCCCGTGCACGATGCGATGAAGCGACTTCGCGATATTTGGCATCGCCCGAGATGCAGGAGAGAATCCGCACTCCAAGCTCATCCAACAAAGGCTTCACTTGCCAGAGCTCTCCCGAGAGATTGTATTCTCCAATGAGGTTGACATCGTACGGTGTGGTGTAGTCCGGCTCTTGCGTTCCGATCACATAGTCGAGTAAGGCCTCGCCGGCGAGTTTGTTGCCGAGGTTCTTGGAACCAACGAACCCCGGGGAATTGATCGGGATCACCGGCTTGCCAAACCTTTGAGATGCCGCCTTACAGACCGCGTTGATATCGTCGCCGATCATGGCCGGGATGCAGGTCTGATAGACGAAGATGGCGGGCGGATCGTACTTGTCGATGATCTCCTTGATCGCTTTGCAGAGCCGTTTCTCGCCTCCAAACACGATATCGGTTTCGCTCATATCGGTCGTGAATGCGGTGCGCCACAGACTAGAGCCGGAAGATGCCGCGCCGCGATTATCCCACGAATTGCCTTCGCACGCGATCGGACCATGTACGAGGTGAGCGACGTCGGTAATGGGCTGCAGCGCAATCTTTGCGCCGTCGAACGCACAGCCGCCCGCAGCGCTGCCTGGCTGCAGCTGTTTGGTGCAGCCCTTTTTGCGCTCGGCCTCCGACTTGCTGCCATTCTTGGCGCAGCCGGGCTCGTTGAAAATACTCTGGACCCTGGCCGCTAGCGAACTCATTCGTTTTCCTTTCGATCGAAACCAGATGCAAAGCCAGCCATCATGCCCTTTGTGCCATCGTCGATGTCCTCGGCGATGGCGCACCGCATTGTCCGCCATCAACGAATGATGTCGAAGCTGTAGTCGGTTTTGCCGAGAACATTTGTTTTCTTGTCAATTTCGTCGAAGATCTTGTCGAGGATCTTCACCAGCACATTCAGGCCGCCCTGATAGCCCCATACAGGGGAGCGGTGATGGTGATGCCGATCGAAAATTGGAAAACCGATGCGGATCAATGGCGTTCCCGTATCGCGCTCCAGGTACTTGCCGTGGGTGTTGCCAATCAGAAAATCGACCGGATCGGTGAACAAGAGCGAACGCATGTGCCAGAGGTCTCGCCCCGGATAGGCTTGGCAAACCTGTCCAAATGGCGAGCTTGCAAACAGCGCCTGCATTTTTTCCTGCCACGCCTTGTTGCCGTTGGTGGACAGCACATGAGTTGGTTCGGCACCGAGTTCGAGCAGAAAGGCAGCCAACCCATAGCAGGGATCCGGATCGCCGTAGATCGCGAACTTCTTGCCATGGATATGCGCGCTGGAGTCCGCGATGGCATCAACCAAGCGGCCCCGCTCTCGCGCGAGCTCCTCCGGAATCTCCTTGCCGCTGATGCGTGATAATGCCACGAGAACATCATCCGTCGCGGATACGCCGACCGGGTAATTGAAAGACACAACATCCTGGCCATGCGCGGATACGAACGACAGCGTTTTTTCCGTACACCATTGCTGCATGGAGATTGTCGCCTTGGCGTGAACCGCGTTAGCCGCGTCTTCCAGCGTGGTACCGCCGTCGTACATCCGGAACTCGCCATCGGTTGGGGTATCGAAGACTTCAGAGTTGTCGGCAAGAAGCGTGTGTTTGATGCCCATCAATGCCAAGATGCGCTTGATCTCGCGAAGGTTGCCAACGGTATAGCCATCGAAACCGCCGATGATGTTCATTGCCTCGTTTGGCTTGCGCTCCAGCTTCGGCGCTGTTCCGGCCTTGCCGTCCCAAAAATGCTCCAGAATGCCCTTGAGCGCATTGTCATAGCCGGTGACGTGACTGCCGACGAACGCCGGCGTGTGTGCGAACGGCACGTCGAACTCTGCCGGAACCGAACCCTTCTCCTTCGACGTCTTGATGAAGGCGTTGAGGTCATCGCCGATTACCTCGGCCATGCAGGTCGTCGAGACCGCGATCATCTTGGGTTTGTACATGTTGTAGCTGTTGGCGAGGCCGTCGATCATGTTGTTCAGCCCGCCAAATACAGCGGCGTCTTCCGTCATCGACGAAGACACGCAGGAGCTCGGCTCCTTGAAGTGCCGCGACAGATGGCTGCGGTAATAGGCCACGCAGCCTTGCGAGCCGTGGACGAAGGGCAGCGTGCCCTCAAAACCAACCGAGACGAATACGGCGCCAAGCGGCTGGCAGGCCTTGGCCGGATTTACCGCGAGCGCCTCCCGCGCGAAATTCTTCTCGCGATATTCAGCCGTTTTCGTCCATTCCTTGATACGTTCGACCTCGGCAGGATCGCGGGGATTCTCGAACATCTTCTTGTCGGCCAGCATTTGTTGGTATTCTGGACCGCGGAACAGTTCGAGATGATCGAGCACATGTTCTGCACTCTGCGCCATTGTTAAGATCCTTCACTATCGAAATTGATGTCGCTCCGGCTCTCCGCAGAGAGTGGGATTGAGTTGCTCTATTGTGGAACCAAGTGCGTGTTATTCTGCAGCCAACAGCTTCGGCTTCGCAGCTTCCTTCCAGGGCGCCTTCATCTTCTTCCAGATCGGCGAGTTGACAGCCATGTCCATGTCCCGCGCGAAGATCGCAAAGCCGTCATAGCCGTGATACGGGCCCGAATAATCCCAGGAATGCATCTGCCGGAACGGCACACCCATCTTTTGGAAAACGTATTTCTCCTTGATGCCCGATCCGACCAGATCGGGCTGCACCTTTTCGACGAAGCGCTCGAACTCATAGCCGTTGACGTCGTCGTAGATGAGGGTGCTGTCCTTGACGTAATGCTGGGCGGTGCGTTGATAGTCGTCGTTATGGCCGAACTCGTATCCGGTGCCCACGACTTCCATGCCGAGATCCTCGTACGCGCCAATCACATGACGCGGACGAAGCCCGCCGACGTACAGCATCACCGTCCTGCCCTCCAGGCGTTGGCGATATTTTGCGATCACGGCGTTCACCAGCGGCTGGTACTTTTCGATCACCCGCTCGGCGCCTTCCTTGATCTTGTCGTCGAAATAGCCCGCAATCTTGCGCAGCGATTCTGCGATCTTTGACGGTCCGAAGAAGTTATACTCGCACCAGGGGATACCGAACTTCTCTTCCATGTGGCGGGAGATGTAGTTCATGGAACGGTAGCAATGCAGAATATTGAGCTTTGCCTTCGGCGTCGCTTCGAGCTCAGCGAGTGAACCGTCGCCGGACCACTGCGCAATCACCCTCAGGCCCATTTCCTCCAGCAGAATTCGCGATGACCAGGCATCGCCACCGATATTGTAGTCTCCGATGATCGCAACATCGTAGGGCGTCGGCTCGAACTTTGGTTTGCCGTCGGGCTCGAGCTTGTCGAAAATCCAATCGCGCACCGCGTCGTTGGCAATGTGGTGGCCAAGCGACTGCGACACGCCGCGAAAGCCCTCACAGCGGACAGGCACGATGGTCTTGCCGCCGTATTCCTTGGATTTCGCTCTTGACACGGCCTCGATGTCGTCCCCGATCAGTCCGATCGGGCATTCCGATTGGATGGTGATGCCGTTGTTGAGCGGGAACAGCTCTTGGATTTCGTCAAGGATTTTGATCAGTTTCTTGTCGCCACCAAATACGATGTCTTTTTCCTGGAAGTCGGAGGTGAACTGCAGGGTCACGAAACTGTCGATGCCCGTCGTGCCAACGTAATAGTTACGACGCGAGCCCCACGAATACTGGCCACAGCCAACCGGGCCATGGCTGAGATGGACCATGTCCTTGATCGGTCCCCAGACCACCCCCTTGGATCCTGCATAGGCGCAGCCTCTGATTGTCATCACACCAGGTATTGATTTGATGTTGGACTTGACCCCGCAGTCCGACTTGCCGACTTGGTGAACGTTGAGGTGCTTGGCACGCCGTTTCGCGGTCTTCTCCGGATAGACTTTCAGCACCTCCTCGATCAGCTCTTTGTTGCGAGCCCTGATTTCTGCAATGCTCTGGGTCGTGGCGAGACTCATGCGGATGTCCTTCAAGGGTTAGCTGTTGGAGAGCGGCTTGCTGACCAAGACTTTTGCAACGAGCATGCCAGTCCGTCGCGCGCGCAAAAACCAGAGTGAATAAAAGCAGTTAGCGCGCCTCGTCCGATGAGACTGGTTGTTGTTGCGAACGCGACATCGCGCTTTGCCCGGAGACTTCTTCGTTAGTCCTGTTCGAAATGGAACAAGTGCCGGCTATGCGCGGAGCAGCGCCGCGCAAGTCTCGAAGGCGCGAAGTTGCCGCCGATTGCAGTACCTTGCGATCACGCGCGCCGGGACGCCGCTAACATGGAAAACAAGCTAGCTGGCGGGTCCGGCTGCCAATGCCATCTATGTTTGCAGAGACGACAGAAGCTTACCTTCATCGAGAACGATGATGGCCTTGCTCATGACGTCATTGATCCTAAGCTGCCTGGTTACCGAGACTGGAAAGCTCGCCGGTTCACGAGAAGAGCTGCCTCGCCTTGATAAGCGCGCCCACGAGCGTATCAATCTCTTCGTATGTGTTGTAGAGTCCGAAGGACGCACGGCATGTCGCCAGAACACCGAAGCGCTTGAGCAGCGGCATCGCGCAATGGGCCCCCGCCCGCACCGCTACACCTGCGCGGTCGACAACGGTGGCAATATCATGCGCATGCGCACCCTTCATATCAAATGAAATGATTGGCCCCTTCTCGGCCGGTGTCCCGATCATGCGCACGGAGTTGACGTCCCCCAGCTGCTGCTGAGCGTAGGCAAGCAACGCGCACTCGTGCTCGCGGATCTGCTCCTTGCCTATTGAATTGATGTAATCCACAGCCGCCCCGAGACCGACCGCCTCAACGATCGGTGGCGTCCCCGCCTCGAACCGGTGCGGCGGATCACCATAGATGACGCCGGCACGTGAGACCTCACGGATCATCTCGCCGCCTCCATTGAAGGGTGGCATCAACGCCAGATGCTGAGATTTGCCGTAAAGCACGCCGATGCCCGTCGGGCCATAGAGCTTGTGGCCCGTCATCACATAGAAATCGCAATCGATGTCGCAGACGTCGGCGCTCAGATGGACGCACCCTTGCGAACCATCGATCAGCACCGGGACACCACGAGCGTGCGCGGTTCTCACCACGTCCTTGACCGGCACGACGGTCCCGAGCACGTTCGACATCTGTGTGATCGCAACCATTTTGGTGCGTCGGGTCAGGATCTGCTCAAATGCATCCAGCAGGAAGTTGCCGTCATCATCTACTGGCGCCCATTTGATCACTGCACCGTGCCGTTCCCTGAGAAAATGCCATGGCACGATGTTGGAATGGTGTTCCATCATCGAGAGGACGATCTCATCCCCTGGGGTGACGCGATCTCGGCCGAAGGTCTGGGCGACCAGATTGATTGCCTCGGTGGCGCTGCGGGTGAAGATGATCTCTTCGTCTAGATGGGCATTCAAAAATCGCGCCAACTTGGTACGGGCGCCTTCATACGCCTCGGTCGCCGCGTTAGCGAGGTAGTGCAAACCGCGATGCACGTTGGCGTATTCGCTTGAGTACACCTGCATCATGCGGTCAAGTACCGCCTTCGGCTTCTGCGCCGAGGCGGCGTTGTCGAGATAGACCAGCGGCTTGCCGTAGATCGTCATGCCCAGCGCAGGAAAGTCCGTACGCAGACGGTTAACCTCGTACCGGCCATTGCTCATCGCGGGATGCACGCTCATCGCCGCGCCTGCAGCCAGTGTTCAGCTTGCGCGGTCACAAAATCCCGCAGATTCTCGGTAGCGATTTCCTCGATCGCCTCGCCCAGGAATGCTCTGATCAGCAAAGCCTGCGCGTCCTTCTCCGATAGACCGCGAGCGCGCAGATAAAATACGAGAGTACCGTCCAGCGCACCTGATGTCGATCCGTGGCCGCAAGTCACGTCGTCGGCCAAGATTTCAAGTTCGGGCTTGTTGTCGGCCTCGGCCTCGTCGGATAGAAGCAGCGCTCGCGTCGTCAGCGTGGCGTCCGTCTTCTGCGCGCCAGGACGCACGACAATCCGGCCTTGGAACACCGAACAGCCGCAATCATCGATAACCGCACGGAACTTCTCCCCGCTGGTGCAATGTGGCACGGCGTGGTCGACGACGATTGTCGTATCGACGTGCTGCTTGTGCCTGATGAGATTGACCCCGTTCGCCGACAGCTTTGATCCCTCGCCGGCAAGCGTGACGAATCCTTGATAGCGACTGACCGAGCCGCCGCAGGTCATGCTGAAGAGATCAAGCTTCGCCCTGGCGCCGACCGCGATGATTCCCGACGAGATGTTCACCGCGTCAGCGGCGTCGGCTGCCAGTCGGATATGCGAAAGGCTCGCCTCGTCACCAACCAGGGCGATTGTCGCATCGTTGATCTGATAGCCGCTCGCGCCTTCGGTCGAGACGAAGCTTTCCAGCACGGCCGCATACGCGCCGTGACCGAGCTGCAGATAGGAACGCGTGAAGTTGGACGCCAACGATCCGGTTGCGACGTGAACGATCTGTATCGGACGCTTTAGCGCCTTGCCCTCAGCGATCGTAATCACCAAGCCATCGGTTGCCATTGCCGCATTGAGCGAGATCATCGCATCAGTCGTCGTCGACAGCACCAGACTGGCTATCGCGCTATCGGTTGAATTTTCCAGGACCTCTCGGAGCGACCGCACATCGACCCCATTTTCCAGCCTGCCGACATCGGATAGCTCGGGGGCGAATATGCCATCTACCAAGACGAGTTTGACCGCTTGATCGACTGCCGCTTGCTTAACTGACGCCGCTGCGCGCACCAGCGCAACCGCATCGGGTTGCGGAGCGAGTGGCAGGACCGCGCCAATCAGCGCGCGCAGATCGGTGTATCTCCAAGCCTCGATGCGCCGATGCGGGAGGCCGGCTCGCTCGTAGGCCTCAAATGCCCTCGCACGGATATGAGCGACGGGCCCGGAGCCAGGCAGCCGTCCATGCGCCGCGGCGAAGACATTGTCTATTGCGCGCCCGGCGGCGGCTTTGGCTGCAATTTGCTTCATCTGGAAATCCCTTGAGCCGTCACGCCGCGTCCTCGAATTGGGCGTAGCCACGAGCCTCAAGCTCCAGCGCGAGTTCTTTGCCGCCGCTCTTTCTTACCTGCCCTTTCGACATCACGTGCACAACGTCCGGTACGATGTGGTCGAGAAGCCGCCGATAGTGGGTGATCACGATCATCGCTCGTTCCGGCGAACGCAAAGCGTTGATACCGCCCGCGACAATCCGCAGCGCGTCGATATCGAGGCCGGAATCGATCTCGTCCAGGATGCACAGGCTCGGTTCGAACAGCGCCATCTGCAAAATCTCGTTGCGCTTCTTCTCGCCGCCGGAATATCCGACATTGAGGCCGCGCTTGAGCATGCCTTGCGGGATGTTGAGCGACTTAGCGACCTCGCGGACTCGTTTCATAAAATCGGGCGTGGAGAATTCCATTTGTGCGCGCGCCTTGCGCTGGGCGTTCAGCGCCGCACGCAGGAAGTTCATGGTGGTTACGCCGGGAATTTCCACCGGATATTGGAAGGCAAGAAATACGCCCTTGGCGGCGCGCTCGTCTGCTTCCATCGCGAGCAGGTCTTCATCCTTGAATAGGATTTGGCCAGCGCTCACTTGATAGCCGGGTTTGCCGGAGATAACGCGGCTGAGTGTTGACTTTCCGGAGCCGTTCGGCCCCATGATCGCATGCACCTCACCCGCATTGACCGTAAGATCGAGGCCGCGAAGAATTTCGCAGTCCTCGATACCAACATGCAAATCTCGGACTTCAAGTAGCGCCATTGTGATCTGATCCTGAAATGCGTCAACCGGAACGCGAGCCGCAATCGTGAGCGCTCGCGGAACGCTTCGTTATCCGACGGATCCCTCGAGCGAGATCGAGATCAACTTCTGCGCTTCCACCGCGAATTCCATTGGCAGTTTTTGCAGAACGTCTTTCGCGAAGCCGTTGACGACGAGGCCGACGGCTTCTTCCTGCGAGAGCCCGCGCTGGATGCAGTAGAACAGCACGTCCTCGGAAATCTTCGACGTCGTCGCCTCATGCTCGAACGTCGCCGAGAAATTCTTGGCCTCGACATAGGGCACGGTGTGCGCGCCGCATTTGTCGCCGATCAGCAGCGAGTCGCAGGCGGTGTAGTTGCGCGCGCCGGTGGCTTTGCGGTGCGCGCTGACGAGGCCGCGATAGGTGTTCTGCGACTTGCCGGCGGCGATGCCCTTGGAGATGATCCGGCTCGACGTGTTCTTGCCGAGGTGGATCATCTTTGTGCCAGAGTCGACCTGCTGGAAACCGTTCGAGATCGCGATCGAGTAGAACTCGCCGCTCGAATTGTCGCCGCGCAGGATGCAGCTCGGATATTTCCAGGTGATCGCCGAACCGGTCTCGACCTGGGTCCAGGAGATCTTCGAATTGCGACCACGGCAGTCGCCACGCTTGGTGACGAAATTGTAGATGCCGCCCTTGCCCTCGGAATTGCCGGGGTACCAGTTCTGCACCGTCGAATACTTGATCTCGGCGTCGTCGAGCGTGACCAGCTCGACCACGGCCGCATGCAGCTGGTTCTCATCGCGCTGCGGCGCGGTGCAGCCTTCGAGATAGGAAACGTAGGAGCCCTTGTCGGCGATGATCAGCGTGCGCTCGAACTGGCCGGTGTTGCGCTCGTTGATGCGGAAATAGGTCGACAGCTCCATCGGGCAGCGCACGCCCGGCGGCACGTAGACGAACGAGCCGTCGGAGAACACCGCCGAGTTGAGCGTCGCGAAGTAGTTGTCCGAGGTCGGCACCACGGTGCCGAGATATTTCTGCACCAGCTCGGGATGCTCGCGGATCGCCTCCGAGATCGGCATGAAGATCACGCCGGCCGCCTTCAGCTCCTTCTGGAAGGTGGTCGCGACCGACACCGAATCGAACACGGCGTCGACCGCGATCTTCCGGTTGGCCGACGGCTCGCCGCCGGGCGGCGGCTCGACGCCCTCGAGGATCGCAACCTCGCGCAGGGGAATGCCGAGCTTCTCGTAGGTCTTGAGGATTTCCGGATCGATCTCGTCGATCGAGGACAGCGTCTTCTTCGGCTTCGGCGCCGCGTAATAGTAGATGTCCTGATAGTCAATCTTCGGATAGTTGACGCGCGCCCAGGTCGGCTCGGTCATGGTCAACCAGCGGCGATACGCCTCCAGACGCCACTCCAGCATCCAGGCCGGCTCATTCTTCTTTGCGGAGATGAAGCGGACGGTGTCTTCCGACAGCCCCTTCGGGGCCTTGTCGGATTCGATCAGCGTCTCAAACCCATATCGATACTGGTCGACGTCGATGCGCCGGACGCGCTCGACCGTCTCTGGCACAGCTACCATTGCCCACTCCGCTCGCGCACGGACAACTCCGGCCGACGATGATTGTCCCGCGCCCCCTCCGAGCTGATCGCGCAAATCACGGGACCAGCGAGCGAGAGAATCAGGTGACCGATGCAGGCAGACGCTGCCGTCGCTAGAGTCTTCACCATGTTTTGTGCCGAAGCCCCACTCATCGGCTACTCCTTATGCCGGCACGCAGGTGTCGGGCACTGGGCAAACGACGGCGCATTGCGGCGCGTCAAAACGCCCCTCACATTGGGTGCACTGGGTCGGATTGATCACATATATGTCGTTCTTCAGGCTGATCGCGGCGTTGGGACATTCGAACTCACACGCGCCGCAGACGGTGCACTGGGACGCAATTATCTTGTAGGCCATCGCTGCGATTCCATAAGCAGAAGTGAGGGACCGCTTCTTGCTTTCAAATCTTATGCCAAAGAGCTTAGGCTTGATTTGTCTCGGCTATTTTCCAAAGCGCATGACGCCGCCTCAACGGTTGTCGCAAATGCCACAATCGACCTCACGGCAGCTTGATCTCGACGCCGTAGTTTGAGCGCAGGGTCGATCCCGGCGGCAGTCAGCCGACCGCGTTCGCCAGCCCCAGGGCACGGTCCTTCCCATGGCCGCGGTGGCGCGGCTACGATCGGGCCTAGCCTCTTGCCGAGTGCTCCGCTGCTGCGTCAGGTTGGCGGGGCCGATCATATCGGTTCTACTCACCGAAAGGCGGCGGATTCAGCTATAGCGCTATGATGAAAGAGCCGCTGCAGACGTCACTGGTCGGGTTCGCATTCCACAGCACAGCCTGAAAACGTCGGGGCGGTCGCGCAGATAAAAATCGCTTCGATGATCGCGGGCCCTCTGGGCGAGCCGCTGCAGGCAATGTTCGATCCCCGCTGATTACCGGCAAACCTGCATTCAGATGCCCTGTAGGGGACGACTGAAAGCCAAGCGCGATGGTCTGGGATCCCCCGCGCCGCGCTGCGAAGAAATGCCAGCGGCGCTCAGCAGATTGATAGAGCCGAAAAAAAGCCACCCCGAAGGGTGGCCCAAGTCAGGGAGGAAACGCCCGTGTGGGCCTCTGGGATCAGGCCGCAGCCTGTTCGATCGGAGAGAAAGGAAATCCGAGGCTCTCGGCGACCGCCTTGTAAGTCAGCCGGCCTCGATGGACATTGAGGCCCGCGCGCAGGTGCGGATTCTCGAGCACGGCGGAAAAACCCTTGTTGGCCAGAGCCAAACCAAACGGCAGCGTGGCATTGTTCAGTGCCTGGCTCGAGGTCAGCGGCACAGCGCCGGGCATATTGGCCACGCAGTAATGAATGATGCCATCCACTTCGTAAGTTGGATCAGCGTGAGTGGTTGGGTGCGATGTCTCAAAGCAGCCGCCCTGATCGATAGCAACGTCCACGATGACTGCTCTGTTGCGCATTGAGCTCAGCATGCCCCGGCGGACCAGCTTCGGCGCGCTCGCTCCTGGAACGAGCACCGCACCAATCACCACGTCGGCCGCAAATACTTCCTCCTCTACGGATTCGATGGTGGAGAACCTGGTACGAACGCGCCCTTCGAATAGCTCGTCCAACTCGCGGAGCCGGGGTATCGAACGGTCGATGATGGTGACCTCTGCGCCCAAACCGACCGCCATGCGCGCCGCGTGCGTGCCGACGACGCCGCCCCCGATCACCACGATCCGAGCCGGCTGAACACCGGGCACTCCACCAATCAACAGCCCTCGTCCGCCTGCACTCCGCTTCAGCGCACTACCCGCCGCTTCGATCCCAAGCCTGCCCGCGACCTCGCTCATCGGCGCCAACAGTGGAAGACCACCATGGGCATCAGTTACGGTCTCATATGCGATCGCGGTGCACCCAGATTTTAGAAGCCCCTTGGCCTGTTCCGGGTCTGGCGCCAGATGCAGGTAAGTGAAGAGGATCTGGCCTTCCCGCAGCTGGCTCCATTCCGACGGCTGAGGCTCCTTAACCTTTACGATCATCTCGCTCGATGCGAATACCTCGCCTGCGGAATCCAGAATCGCCGCGCCGGCGGCGCGATAATCGTCATCGGTTGCACCTATCCCCGCACCGGCATCGGTCTCGATCATCAGGCGGTGGCCCGCTGCCACGTATTCGCGGACGGCTCCAGGGGTAAGGCCCACGCGATATTCGTGCGCCTTGATTTCCTTGGGGACCCCGACCTTCATTTGAAAACTCCCTGCCTGGAGCGCCTTTTTAATCGCAAGAGCACAGCGATATTGCGATGCAGGCGACTAAATGGTACAGGAATTCAGCGATCTTTGGCCTGCTACGCAGGATTTCAAACAAACAGATGCGAAGCGGGTTGAATGACCCATCTTCGCTGAGCTTAATCATCGTTCCCGCATGCTCGCCGCAAATGGGCGCCGCACCTTCAACAGATCCGAGGCAATTGTTCGCCCGACAACCCATCGACAATTCGTCCGCCGCCAGGCAGCGATGCGGAATCAGAGGCGATCTCAACTTGAAGATCGGCGCTTTGGCGCGTTGACATGATCGCCACCCCATGGTCGCCGAGGCTGCCGGACACCAGCACAAGGTCCCTGATCCTTGCTTTGTCGGCGGAGAGATCTCGCGAGCGAAGAATTCGTCCAGTTTGGAAAAGCGCTGCGTGGAAACCCCGACATCATCGGCCCTCGCCTCGGGCAAAGGCGCGGACTGTGCTGAATTGAAGCTGATACCAGCAGCCGCCGCGGCCGCAACAAGCTTGTTCATTGTGTCCTTGCCAAGATTGGACGGATCTGGCCCGCAATACTGCTGCTCGGTTATGATCGGACATGTCTGGCCAGCACGCCGAAGGTGCTTCGATCCAGCCTGGTACGCCTCCCCCTCATGTGCTTCTCCTGGCACATCGTTTGTCGATGAGGGTTAAGGTGAACATGACCGCAAAGGCGAACATCACCATACCGCCTGCAACCCAACTTGCCTCGCGCCAGCGCGATGCTTGGACGTAGTCAATGACGTAGGCTGAGACCACCTTGGTGCGCCCAGGAATATTGCCGCCGATCATCATGACGACACCGAATGTGCCGATCGTATGAGCAAAGCCAACCACTCCAGCCTTGAGGAACTCCAGCCGTGCCAGCGGCAGGCCGATGGTAATGAAGGCATACAACGGAAAAGCGCACTGACTGGCCACAACTTCCTGCGGGCCTTCGCTCATCGCAACAAAGGCGGTACGGATCGGCTGCACTACCAGCGGTAGCGCCGAGAGGACCGATCCGATTACGATTCCCGCAAAGGTAAAGGCGAGCGTGTGCTCGCCCCAGAAAGAGGCGAGAAGGCCGCCTGGTCCGTTCGGGCCGAGCAGGACGAGTACGCAGAAACCGAGCGCCGTCGGCGGCAGCACAAGCGGCAGCGCGATCATTGTCGCTACCGCCTCGCTCAGAACCGTCTTTGAGCGTGCTAGCCACCACGCGAGCGGCGCGCCAATAACCAGCAGAACCATTGTCGTCACGCTGGCGAGTTCGATCGTGAGCGCAACGGATTGCCAGATCTCTGGCGAAAGGGCATCCATGTGCGTCAGCCCACCGGCGAGAGCACGTCGCCGTACCGGCGCAGTGAGCGTATGCACGCCCGGCTCGCTGAGGAATTTGGCGCGCATCGCCTTTTGATCGGATCCAAGCTCCAAGAACGGGGCGTCTTGCTTAGCTTCGGCTGCGCCCCTTGCGGGATGGCGACCGCATCCGTTGTGTTTGCTTCAGCTGTCCCTCTTCGAGCCACGACACGCCTGCAGATCGACAGCATCGTGATCGATGACGGCTTGCGGGTCCCCGCGCCATTCACGGCGCATGAAGGCGAATTCGCCGCAGCCGTGAGGTGGTTTTCCGGAGCCGCGGGGGCATTCTCAAGCAGCCCAGTAGGTCGAATGCTGTCGCTCGAGCGGAACGTCTGAAATGTTGCAGCTTGCGGGCCTTGGCTGTCGAGCTCGGTGCTCGCGTTAACGCTCAATACGGTCTCGGGCCGCCCCGCTGGCTTCGACAACGCGACACGCTTATCGTCCGGCATGCGGAATTTCGTGGCGGCCGGCAGATTGATTCGCGTCGTTTCTGCGAGCAACAGCGGCATCGCAAGCATCATCGGAAACTCCTATGACAGGGTCGCTTCGACCGATCTAACGGCGGAACGCTCCTCGCTTGCCATCCAGCAATCCCCGTGCCGTTTCCGAAATGTGGAGCGCTCTGCGCCTAACGTGAGAAAAACGCGCATGGATGCCACCTCACTTTGGGGTGGACCTAACGCGCTGTCAGGTTTCCGGCATCTTTGTTCTCAAGCAGACAACGACGGCAGAATGAAATGGCAGATCGGCCGGCGAGAGATGCGCGTTCTGCAAGGCCTCGATGCAAATCCTCACGTGGATGCTGCTTCGAAGTATTAGTTGGTTTGTTTAGTGTCCCTCAAAGGACCTTGGGACATGCGCTAGTTGCCGGGCAAGGAACCCGCAGGAGTCGCAGCGAAGCTATAGCGCGTCCGGGCGGTGGAGTATACCGACGGTGATAGCGCCGCGGGCGCGAGAGACACATGCAAAGATCTTTTCGTTCGCGTGCTTTTGCTACTCGCTGAAGAAACCGTCGTGGTGGTCAAGCTCACCGTCGATTTTGACGAGATCGATCGCGCAGGCGCCGCACTCGCCGCGCCGGCAATCCGAAATCACCTCGTATCCGGCCTC
The DNA here is from genome assembly GCF_020889685.1 of Bradyrhizobium oropedii. Taxonomy (GTDB): domain Bacteria; phylum Pseudomonadota; class Alphaproteobacteria; order Rhizobiales; family Xanthobacteraceae; genus Bradyrhizobium; species Bradyrhizobium oropedii. The sequence goes on along the minus strand of NZ_JACMYO010000098.1, from coordinate 9,478 downwards.
ATTGAGCACGTCCAGCAACGAGCGCTCGCCGAATCTCGATCTCCAGGGCGCCATCTGCAAGGCACCCCCGGAAACCTTCGGTCGGCCGCGAGCCGCTGGAGCCGAAAGTCTCGTAGCGTAGGTCGGATAGTGCGCGTCCTGCGCCGGTCCAGGCCCGGCGCGCGGCATCATCCGGATCGGACCGCACAAGAAGGTCAGGACGTCAGGCGGCAGCGAGGCGAACAAGCCATCGAAATCGAGCCTGCGCCCTTCGCTGCCTGCATGGACAATAAGTCGCTCGTTCAGCAAGGGGGCGAGAACGTCCAAATAGACGGCTTGCTCACGGGAAGACACGGCACAGCGCAGAGTGAAGTCGGCATCGCGGCACGCCAGCGCCTGCTCTGCCCCGATCAGTGGCGTACTACCGATGCCGCGCGATAGGGCAGTAATGCCGGCGCGCCCAGTCAATCGGCAGCAGCGAGGCGGCTGACGTAACCGTCAGCCCGCGCGCCCGGCGCGAGCGACCACATGTACTGCGAGCCGCCGCGGGAGTCCTCCGCGCGCCGCACGGCGATACGATAGCCGGTTCGATCGGCTTCGCCGACCAAGGAACAGGACCGCATCTCCGGACGCCCATCGATAGTGACGGCGATATTGATCTGGCTGTCGACCGGATAGGCATCGTGACGCCGAGACGCCTATCGGCTCAGCGAGCGCCGATGCGGATACGCCTCACATCGACCAGCCCGCTAGATGACACGCGCTTCCATCGCCTGGATGCCTACGATCCAAACAATCAATTTTACCAATGTAACGTACTGTTGCATCAAGCTCAGCAGTCGAACGTGCTGATCGCTCTAGGACTTCTATGCCGAGACTTGATTCGGCAAAATGCGGCCCGACGCCTTCGAGATCGACCTCACAAATGCCGTTCGACGATTCAATCTGACCTCGTCAGTCCGATGCCCACTCGATCGTCTGCAGGTTGGGCCTCTGGTGCAGATCTTGCTTGACGAAAAAGATAATGTAACTGAACGCCGCCTTTGGAATGACGCGCCGGCTCTCGGAACCGTCTTCAATCGGACACGGCTAAAATGACTACCTCCTATGATGCCGTCGCCTCTCAACGACGCAGCGGCTCGCATGCGAGTGTATTCGGGAAGGAAGCGTCATGACCACCATGGCAACTGCGGCGCCCGCGCGCACGTCGCAGACTTGGTATAAAATTCTCTACATTCAGGTGTTGATCGCGATCATGATTGGCGCCATCGTCGGCTGGCTGTGGCCATCGGTCGCAACCAACGACTGGGTCAAAGCGCTCGGTGACGGCTTCATCAAGCTGATCAAGATGGTGATCGCGCCGATCATCTTCTGCACCGTCGCATCCGGCATCGCGCATATTCAGGATGCAAAGAAAGTCGGGCGCGTCGGCGTCAAAGCGCTGGTCTATTTCGAGATCGTATCGAGCTTTGCCCTGGTGCTGGGCCTTGTCATGGGCAATCTGGTCCAAATCGGCCGTGGTCTTGCGGTCAACCCGGACGCTGCGGCGGTCGCCAATTACGTCAAACAGGCGGAAGCCTCGAAGACCGTCGACTTTTTTCTCAATATAATTCCCGATACTGTGGTCGGCGCCCTCGCTCGCGGCGATATTTTGCAAGTGCTCCTGTTCGCGATCCTGTTTGGCTTTTCGCTGATGGCGCTGGGGGAGCGTGGAGAACGGCTGCGCGGCATGATTGACGACTTCGCGCACGCGGTGTTCGGCGTGATCGCCATCGTAATGAAAGCGGCCCCGATCGGTGCGTTCGGCGCGATGGCCTTCGCGATCGGCAAGTTCGGGCCGGCGGCGCTCGGTAATCTGATTGGGCTGATCGTACTATTCTATGCGACGGCCGCGATATTTGTGGCCGTCGTGCTCGGCCTGATCTCGCGGATCGTCGGCTTTTCAATATTCAAATTCATTATCTATATCAAGGACGAGCTCCTGATCGTGCTCGGCACCTCGTCCTCGGAAAGCGCGCTGCCGCAATTGATGGAGAAGCTCGAGCGGCTGGGCTGCTCAAAGCCCGTGGTCGGCCTCGTGGTGCCAACCGGCTACTCCTTCAACCTCGACGGCACCAACATTTATATGACGCTTGCAACATTGTTTATTGCGCAGGCACTCGGGGTCGATCTCACCTTTGGCCAGCAGCTCACGATCTTGCTCGTGGCAATGCTGACCTCGAAGGGAGCAAGCGGCGTCACCGGCGCAGGCTTCATCACACTCGCCGCGACATTGTCGGTGGTCAACCCAGCGCTAGTGCCGGGCATGGCAATCGTATTCTCGATCGACAAGTTTATGAGCGAGGTGCGAGCTCTTACCAACATCACCGGCAATGGTATCGCCGCGGTGTTCGTGTCCTGGTGGGAAGGCGAGCTCGACGACGCGACGCTGCATGCCCGGCTTAAGCAACCCACCGTTTCCACCGGTATCGATACACGAAACTCAAGGAGGTAGGCTCCGCATCTTATCCGTGATTTCAAGGCGCGCTCAACTGAGCGTAGCCAACTCGGCGATTTTTCGTAGTTCAGATCGGCACAGCCGCTCGAACTGCGAGCCGGAGCTTTTTTCGTGGGATCTGCGGATCGCACCGCTGTCTCCGTGTCGCGCCCCAACGGCGTCTGAGAATATCCACGCAAACGTGGAAGACGAAGTCGTTTTTCGACAATTATTTTTTTGGCGCGCCTTGGATTGAAAGCTCCTAGCCATCCAAATGCCGGGCGCAGCACAATACGATTCCGACACAGAACCTGCCGGCCCGACGGGCCAAGGTACTGGGTCTAGCCCACAAAATAGCTTGGTGCGTGGCCACTGAACTGGCCTCTTCCAGCGGCGATCTCCAACTCAGCCATCCGTTTGTTCCGGTGCGCGTTGCGGGATCAGGCCGGAGCGGGTAGATCACCGTGGACGAGCTTGGCACCTTCACCAGGCTGAATTGGATCTCACCGAACTAACGTCACGGCGCTCCACAGTTTACCGCCGCCCGTTACGAATTTGGCGACGCGTGCCTCATTGTTCAGCGTCAGCGTCTTCGTGGAATAGATGTAGCGTACTCATACGACGAAGTACGACGAAGACCGCCTGATTGACGCATGCGCGCGGGGCACGGCGAGCTCTATGATGGCGTTGCGTGAAGGTCAGGCAGCCTGCTGGTCGGCGGGTTTGTCGGCTTGGCGCAGGAGCTTCCATTCCCAGGGCAGCAGTTCGTGCAGACGCGACGCGGGAAGATCGGCGATACGGGCGAGGACGTCGGCGAGCCAGGCCTTGGGATCGACGTCGTTGAGGCGACAGGTCGTGATCATCGTCAGCATGATGGCGGCACGGTCGGCGCCACGCTGGCTGCCGGCGACGGTCCAGTTGCGCCTTCCCAAGGCGATGCCTCTCAATGCGCGCTCAGCACAATTGTTAAAGGCTCGTTCGGCGGCCGGATTTACGAACACCACACGCTTGAGCGAATCGAGTGTCAACACTCCTATGCCAACGCGGGCCAGAGTCTCACCCAGCGCGACATTCTCCAGTGCTGCGTCCAGCAAGCGAATGCTGAGCCGAAGTGATTTTTCAACATGCTGACCAAGACGCTCAAGAACCTGTAGCTCGGCATCGCTAAATGGCGGCCTATCGGATGCGCGCTGAACGTTAATACTCACAAATGTACGTGGATCCGAAGGAGAACGATCCCGGCGTCAACAGGTCAATCATGGACCGATCCGGGTGGACGAGCGGATTCAATCTTGCTTGGGTCATCATCATTGTAGCCCTGACTTCGAGCGCAACCGTCGATAACAAGCGGGACTTCGGGACAATCAGGAGATCCACGTCAGCTCTTGGTTGCCCACCCTGTTATCAGCTCTTGGCAGGATCCACGTCAGGTTTTCGTAAGCCAGGCCGCCTATCATGGGCCTTGACCAAATGCAGAAATGTATGCCCGACGGGAGCACCAATTGCCATGTATAATCGCATCAATGGCTCGTCCTACTACCAATCCCAGCGCTTCGCCGAAGCTGACGAGCAAACGGATGCAAATCGCTTCGCGGACGCGTTCACCAATATGCGCTTAGCCGAACCGAGCTCGAGCGGCAGCTCATCTTCGGCAACAAGGCCGTATTCGCTCGTTTCAAGCCCTCCTGTGATAGAGTTCGAAGATCGTCATTCATTCCGAACGGCCGCGTAGGCCTATCATGGCGACGAAATCAAGTACATCGCCGATAACCCCCAAGAGTACTCGGAGTTCGTGTCCGCTAAGGCAAGGCGAACTGCAGAAGTTGCTAAGGACTATGGAACAACGCGAGATTCCGATAACGCACGATACTTTAGCTACCAACTGGGGAACAAGAGTGTCGGGCTTCTAAGAATGGAGGGCGGCGACAGCATGAAAGAGTTCGACGTCGAAAGATGGCAGGAGCTATTTCCCGGGCGAACTGGGACCACTTCTACTGTGGATCTTCGAGTCGTTCATCCGCTAGTCGAGAACGCTGGCGATATCCTGCTTGAGCACCAGCTTCGAGTTGACGGCGAAAGGCCGCTGCTCAATTTGCGTCCGGCTAATCCAGAAGCAAGAGCCCGTGCGGCAAAGATGGGCTTCGTCGAGGTTGATGCGGACAACATGGTTCTCGACCCAGAGAAGTCAGCCAACTGGATAAGGAACAGTGATGGTGAATGGCAGCGGAAAGGCACCACTGCGCGGTACCTTTCAAAAGCTGACGACAGTGAAGGTAGTGATAACGAGAACGCAGAAAGCTCATCCACATACGACTACGAGGACGATTTCATGTGACGAGAGGATCTTACGGAAGATGGTCCTCCAGGTATCTAGTGCTGCTCTTCGCGAAAGCTTCAGGAGCTAAACTACCTCTTGCCAACCGCAGCCAGAAGAGACCGCTGGTTTCGAGCGAGATACCGCCCAGAGTGCAGCGGCGTCGCCGGCCGTTAGCTATTGGGAACAGGTGATCCGATAGGCTCGGCAAAATCTCCAGGATGGGCCGGCGAGATCTCCGACGCCCCCTTGTGCTTGGCGCGACCGCCGTCGTGCGATGGGCAAGACGCTACGGATCGCCAGCAGGATCCTGGCTGGCGAGAATGCTCTCGAAGAAGCCTCCAAAGCTGATTGCGATCGCTCTAGCGAACAAAATGGCGCGTATCGCCTGGGCCTTGATGGTCCGCGGTGGCGCTTACCAAGCTCCAGCGTCTGGCGCTGCGTAACGGCAAGACCAGACGCCGGGAGACGTCGGGAATGTGGTAAGGTCTAACGAGGATTATGGGCAATCGGTCAGGACTGGGATTGGAAGAATCAACAGGTGGATGAGTGCCGGTGAGCACGCGTAGCCGAATTGGATCCAATCCACGCATTCTATAAGGGCCCGCGACGTGTCGAGGTCGCATCACGAGGCCGGACACACGTCAGCACCCGACCACATGCCCGTTCCGAAGTTATATTTTGCTTGCATTTACTGTGGCGTCCACAAATCCACCTGCAGAATGCCGGCTAATCGCGAGGTGGCGGTAATGTGAAGGAACGTCGCCAGATCCGGGATTGATGCTGTTCTGATTGACGTTCCTTCGCATTATTTCAGAGCGTGTCGAGCCAGGCGAGCAGGCTCGTATCCCGCTTCCATGAGGGGGGATGTCGAGCCGATTCCGGAGCGCTGACCTGTTCCAGTGCCTTTCGCTTCGTTTCCAGATTGGCCCTGGCGTAGTGATTGGTGGTGTCGAGGCTCACATGACCAAGCCAGCTGCGGATGACGGTAACGTCGACGCCCGCCGAGACGAGGTGTACGGCGGTGGCGTGTCGGAAGCTGTGCGGCGTCACATACCTAGTCCGCAACGTTGGCGTGGTTTCAGCCGCCGCCTTCACATAGGCCGCAAGCTTGAACCGAACGCCGGATGAGCTGAGCGGCTCGCCATAGCGGTTGACGAACAACCGCTGGTCCGATGCACGCGGCTGTCGCTCCAGCAGCTTTTTCAGCAACAGCACGGTTTCCGGCCAAAGTGGACAGATGCGTTCCTTGCGGCCCTTGCCGGTAAGGCGAACGCAACTTGGGCTCTCGAACCGGATCGCCTTGGGACACAGATCGAGAGCCTCCTGTATCCGTGCCCCGCTGTTGTAAAGGAACGAGAGCAGCGCATGATCGCGCATGCCTTCGAGCGTGGAGCGGTCTGGCCGGGCAAGGATCGCTGCCACCTCCGCCGGGTCCAGATAACAGGGTTCCGACACCGGCGCCCGCTTGACCGGGATATGAAGGATTTCCACGCACTGAGCGATCGATGCGGGGTCTTTGGTCGCGACGAAGTTGAAGAAGCTGCGGATCGCGGCAAGCCTGCAGTTGCGCGTGCCGATCGTGCCACCGCGATCGTGCTCGGCGTGACCGAGGAAGGCCGTCACCTCGCCGGGGGTCAGATCGGCCAACGTGATCACCGCCACCTTCTTTTTCGCGCGCTGTGCGACGAACCGCAGGAGCAGCCGCCAGGAGTCCCGATAGGATCGGACCGTGTGGATCGATGCGTTGCGTTGCTCGACGAGCCATTCGTAGAAGAACGCACGCATCAGATCCGGGAACGCGTTTGCCTTGCTCATGGCCGCACCTCCTGCACCAGATCGAGGCATGATGCGCCCACCGCCCGGAACCGCTCGTTGGCGTGATGAAGCAGATCCTGTGTAACGGTGATGTAGACTAGAATGGAGTTGATATCCTTATGACCAAGATATGTCGCGAGGAACGGCAGCCGGTCTTGCGGATTGATGCCCGAGCGGTACCATTCGAGGATACGGTGAACGACCATCGAGTGGCGCAGGTCATGAAGACGGGGACCCGTTCGCCCTTCTGGCGGCTTCAGCCCGGCTCGGCGGATCACGTCGACGAGCAACAAGGCGATGACCTGCTTTGTGTAGCGGGCGTTGCGCCCCTCGTGCCAAAACAGGGCGGAGTGTGGATCCTGCGGAGCGCCGGCCTGCCGCCGCGCATCGAGATCAGCCCGAAGCGTGGCGATCACGCTGTCGGGCAACGGCAGTATCCTCGTCTTGTAGAACTTGGTCTGTCGGATCGTGACCGTGCCGCCGTGGAAGTCGACGTCACCAAGATCGAGACGGGCAAGTTCGCCACGCCGAAGCCCCGCGCAATAGGCCAGCAGAAGCATGGTATGGACGCTCGGCGCACGCAGTGGGGCCCGTTCCGAAGGATAGGAACGGGCAATATCGAGCATCTGCCGTATGTCGGTCGGCGTATAGATGTAAGGCTTGCGCCACTGCCTCGCTAATTCCTTCTGCGGTCGCGGGTCCGGGCGGCGCGGCGGGAGCGACGGATTCTTGTGGCGCAGGACTCTCGCAAGGATCCGCTTCAGCCTCTCACATTCCGCAGCGTGATTGAGTGTCGTTTTTGCCTTCTTCCAATGCTCCAGCATCACCTCGATCGGTTCATCCTGCAACGCAGGATTCAACTGCAGGAACCGATCGAACCGCAAGAACCATGCGGTCTGCGAGGTGTATTTGTATCCTCTGTTGCGCATCAGCGCGACGTGCTCGGCCATGATCCCGCCCAGCATGCTGCCGAACGGCTTGGGCTGGCGGAGTTAGGCAAGGGCCTGTTCGAGGTCATGCGACGCCAGTGCGCGCCAGACCGGCCGACATCGCTTGATATTGCATGCCCCGCACAAGGCGGTGACGGGATTGCGCTCGATCGCTCCGATGTTCAGAAGGTGATCGAGGAACCGATCGATGATGCGGGTGCGGTTCAACAGCGTCGTCGCCATCCAATGGTCGGACAATGTCTGCAGCCAGGCCACCATAACATCCTTGCCGAGCTCGGCATGGCATTCAGCGACGTCCTGGAAGCTGTTCAGCACGTGCCTGTAAGAGGTGCAGCTGTCGGCGTGGCGCAGGCCAAGGCCTGCCAGATAGCGCGCGATCAACTGCCGTTCGGGATCGGGCCATGTTGTCATGACAGCGCCTCCGCTTCCGGCACGTCGAGTGCGATGGTCCTGAGGTCCTCGGTGGCAAGCTTGAGATGGGGCACCGTGGACTCCGCCGACCGGTGCCCGAGCAGATCACCGATGACCTTCTGCGGGACCGATGCGCGCAACATCTCGACCGCGCGTGCATGTCGGAAGACATGGGCACCGCTCTTGCCCGGCAGCTTGATACCGGCCTGGCGCAGTCGGCGCCGTTCCATCTTGTCCAACATCCTGAGCTTGCGATAGGGTGCACGCGCGCGGATGAAGATTTCCCGGACGTCGATCACCGGCCGCCCCGCACGTAAATAAGCAAGCACTGCTTCGCCGACCGGCTCCATCAGGGGCAGGAAGGAACAGGCCTTGGTCTTGGTGTGCCGGATGCGGATCGATTCCGCCCGCCAGTTGATGTCATCAAGCCGCAGGTTGCAGATTTCGCTCGACCTCAGCCCATAGGTCGCCAGCAGTTGCAGGATCGCATGGTCCCTCAACCCCCTCGGTGTCCTGTCCTTTCCCACAGCCTGCAGGACGGCGGCAACCTGATCTCGCTCCAGAATCGAGGGCACCCCCTCATAGGCGTAGATCCGCGGACCGATGACATGTGGCGATAGGTCGATCGCGGTACGCCCGACTCGGTGCAGATGCCGCAATAACGAGCGCAAGCGGTTCGCGACGGCGCTCAACGATTTGCGGGTCAGCTTCGGCGTGCGCATATCCATATAGCGGTCGATGTCGTCGACCCTCAGGCTCGTCAGGCTGTTGTCACCGTTCTGCTCGAACTGCCAAGTCAAGAAGTGCCGTGCCTCCCAGATCAAGACCTTGATGCTGGCGGCGGCGAGACCTCGCGCCTCACGAAGCCAGACCTCATATTCGTCGCAGATCGCAAATCGCTCGGCCTCGGCGGCGCAGGCTGCTTTCGGAGGGGGTGGCCACTGGCCCTGCACAAGCCGCAGCAGCGCATGGATTCCGGCGCGCGGGATCGGGTGCTGGTGTGGCCCTGATCGACCATGGCGTTTGCGCAACATCCCACTCGCATGGCTTACGTATGTCGACACCAGCGCCTCGGTCACGTTCTCGACCTGGATTTCCCGCTGTTCGAGATAATCGAGGAATCTGCGCGCGCACCTGCAGTAGTTACTGATCGCCCTCGGGTGATAGCGCTGGCCGGTCAGTACGGCCTCGAGCTCGGCGAGCAGTTCTTCATTGGATTTCAGCACCATCGTCTCCTCTGCTGGTCAAACGACTGCAGAGGTCGCCGAAAAATAATGCGGAGCAAAGCCTGTGCCGGATCTGTGGATTTTCCCCGATACTCACGCGCCGAGCCGGCATTCCTTCACATTACCGCCACCTCGCGATTAGGCGGTTAATGCTCACCTCTTCATTAACCACCGAAGGCGGCCAGATGCTTCTGGGGATGCTCGCCTCGTCGGTCGCTCGAGGCGTAATAGACCGCCGCCGGCGGCGCAGGCCCGGCGAAGGGCCGGTCATCCCGCACATAAGTCCAAATCCGCCCGGTCGTGC
>NZ_JACMYO010000097.1 GCF_020889685.1 Bradyrhizobium oropedii | reverse complement strand
CCCCGGAATGCCTGGCGGCGCGGCCACCGCGCGGCGTTCGTGGCGTGGCTTGGCCCGGTGTTCCTGCCTTACGCCTATTCGGACATCTTTGACTACACGTTCTGGCCCTATGCCTACGACCCCGGCTATTGGGCCTACGCCTATGACGACTTCGTCGACACCGTGTTCTGGGACACCAACAGCCCTTACTCCGCCTATGCCAGCATCGAGCCCGGCGATTATCCGGCGACCGCAGGCCGCACTCGATCCCGTCAACGCGCCGATACGAGCCCGCAGGCCATCAAGCAGCTGTGCGGTGAACCGGACAAGGGCGTCACGGCCTGGCCGCTTGCCGACATCGCGCGGGCGGTACGGCCGAGCCAGCAGCAGCGCGCCTTGCTGGACGATCTGAAGGCTGCCGCGGCGCAAGCTGCCAATGTCTTCAAGGACTCCTGCACCGACAGCTATGCGCTGACGCCGGCCGGCCGCTTGCGGTCGATGCTGAACCGCATCAGCGCGACGCTCGAAGCGATCAAGATCGTGCGGCCCGCCCTGGAGAATTTCTACAGCTCACTCAGCGACGAGCAGCAGGCCCGCTTCAATGCGCTCGGTCCACATGTCGGCGAACGTTCGCCGCAACAGCAGGAGGCGACCGCGCAATCCGGAAATTGCGGCGATTCGAAATCCGACCTGGCCCAATTGCCGATCAACCGGATCGAGGCCTCGCTTCATCCAGCGGGCAAGCAGAAGGAAGCGCTCGATCGCCTGAGCGATGCGACCACGAAGGCCATTGCGGACCTGCAGGCGGCTTGCCCGAACGATGTGCCGCTGACCCCGGTCGGCCGGCTGGAGGCGATGCAGCGCCGGCTCGAGGCCATGCAGAAGGCCGCGCAGCTGATCGAGCCTGCGCTGGACAAGTTCTACGCCACGCTGAGCAGCGAGCAGAAGGCACGCTTCAACACGCTGCAGCAGGTCGCGAGCCCCTGAGGCCGCCGGCCTGCGATCTTCACCGCCCGGTGCGCGCGACACCGGCCCCCCGTCTTGCCTTTGCGGCCGCCGCACAGCAATGTTCGGCACCGACATCCTGATGTCATGCCGAGTGGCGGGGCGGGAATGAAGCGCAATTGGACGAGCATCGGCGAGCTGCGCAAGCGCTGGGGCGATTCCCTGCTGACCGTGCTCACGGCCCTGATCATGATCATGATGTTCGTGATAGCGCCGCTCCAAGCCCTCGGCCTGTTCGAATTCCAGATCTTCGAGCTGCTGCTCGCGCTCTTCCTGGTCGGCGGCGTGTTTCTGATGTCGGGAAGCGCAATCGCCGTCACCGCGATGCTGGTTGCGCTTGCCATGATCGTCACGGGCGGAGCCCTGAGGCTGCGTTCGCCCTCGATCCTCGACCTCAATCTGTTCGCCGGCTCGTGGCTGATCGTCGGCATCACTCTCGCTGTGACGGTGGCTCGCGCGACGTTTGCGCCGGGCCGCGTCACCTATCACCGCGTGATCGGCGCCGTCCTGCTCTACCTATCCGTTGCCGTGATCTTCTCGGCACTCTACACCTTCATCGGCACGCTGCTGCCGAACGCCTTTTCCGGGATGAAGATGGAGGACAGTCCGGCGCTGGCGAACCAACTGATCTATTTCAGCTTCATGACGCTGACGACCACCGGCTATGGCGACGTCGCCCCGCTGCACCCGATCGCGCGCAGCCTGTGCAATCTCGAGGCGATCTTCGGCCAACTCTATCCCGCAACGCTGCTGGCGCGGCTCGTCACGCTCGAGATCACGCACAGCGATCAGGATTCGTGAGCGCGATACGGATTGGTCGGGCGGCTATCTGAACCGCAGGTTTGCCCGAGAGAGCTGGCTGATCGAGGAACACCCCATCAGCCGCATGTCCCGCACCAGCTCCGCCTGCAGCAGACCGAGCGCCCGCTCGACTCCTGGCTGGCCGGCCGATGCCAGCGGATAGAGATAGAAGCGGCCGAGGCCAACGGCCTTGGCGCCCAGCGACAGTGCCTTGAGCACATGGCTGCCCCGCTTGATGCCGCCGTCCATCATCACATCGATCCGGTCGCCCACGGCATCGACGATCTCGGCCAGCTGATCGAACGCCGCCCGGGAGCCGTCGAGCTGCCGGCCGCCGTGGTTGGACAGAATGATGCCGGTGCAGCCGATCTCGACGGCGCGCTTGGCGTCCTCGACCGACATGATGCCCTTCAGGCAGAACTGGCCGTTCCACTGCCGGACCATCCCGGCGACGTCGTCCCATGTCATGGCGGGATCGAGCATTTCAGTGAAATAACGCCCGATCGACATCGCGCCGCCGCTCATGTCGACATGCTCGTCGAGCTGCGGCAGCTTGAAGCTCTCATGGGTGACGTAGTTGATGGCCCATGCCGGCTTGATGGCGAATTGCAACATGCCGCCGAGCGTGAGCCTGAACGGAATCGAGAACCCGGTGCGCAGGTCGCGCTCGCGGTTGCCGCCGGTGATGCTGTCGACGGTCAACATCATGACGTTGACGCCAGCCTGCTTGGCGCGCTGCATCATGGCCGTGTTCAGGCCGCGATCCCGATGGAAATAGAACTGGTAGACCTGCGGCGTCGCGTAGGCCTTGCGCAATTCCTCGAGGCTCACGGTGCCGAGGGAGGACACGCCGAACATTGTGCCGTATTTCGCCGCCGCGGCGGCGACGGCTCGTTCGCCCTGATGATGAAACAGGCGCTGCAGCGCGGTAGGCGAACAATAGAACGGTGTCGCCAGTTTCTGCCCCATCACGGTGACCGAGAGATCGACGTTCTCCACACCGCGCAGGACGTTGGGCACCAGGTCGCACCGCTCGAAGCTCGCGGTGTTCTGTCGAAGCGTCGCCTCGTCGTCGGCTCCGCCATCGATATAATCGAAGATCGGCCCCGGAAGCCGCCGCCGCGCCATTTCACGGAAGTCATGGAAATTATGGCAATGACTCAAGCGCATATCGTGCTCCGAAGGTCCGGGCCGCGGCGTTCAACGGCCCCAGTGCCGTTCCCACCCACGCCCCCGGAATAACGGGCACGCTTTGCCTTGTCCACCGAACCGGTGGTTGGATCAGACCACCGAGCGGTGCCGCTCGATGCAGGTCCCCAGCACCTCGTCCAGCGGACGGCTCCACCAGTCATTCGAGAAGATCTCGATCTCCGAATAGCCGGCAAAGCCCTGCGCCTCGACCATCGCGCGCACCGATTTGATGTCGATGACGCCGTCGCCCATCATGCCGCGGTCGTTGAGGATATCCCTGGTCGGCACCAGCCAGTCGCAGACGTGGAACGCGAGCAGGCGATCTTTGCCGGCGCGGGCGATCTGGCTCCTCAGCTCCGGATCCCACCAGATGTGATAGACGTCGAGCGCGACGCCGATCGCGCCGGTGCGGCCGGGATCGAGCGCGTCGCAGATGTCGAGTGCGTGCTTGGTCGTGTTCACGCAGGCGCGGTCGGCGGCATAGGCCGGATGCAGCGGCTCGATCGCAAGCGGCAGCTTGACCTGCTTTGCATAGTCCAGCATCTCGGCGATGCCGTCGTGCACCTGATTGCGCGCTGCCGCGATGTCCTTCGAGGCCGCGCTGCCCGGCCGCGAATATTGCGGCAGGCCACCCACCACCAGCACGATGCAGGGGGCGCCGAGCTCCGCCGCCTCGTCGACTGCACGGCGGTTGTCGTCGCGCACCTCGCTGCGGCGCGCGCTATCGGCCGTGAACATGCCGCCGCGGCAATAGCCTGACAGATCGAGCCCGGCGTCCTTCACCGCACGCGCTGCGCGGTCGAGGCCGACGGCGGCGACCTGGTCGCGCCAGGGATCGATGGCGCGGATGCCATGGCGCGCGCAGGCGTCGATGATGGCGATGAGATCGCCCTGCTTGCGGACGGTCGCCGTGTTCAGCGACAACCAGCGGTGATCGTCGGAAAAATCACGCATCAGGCGTCGATACCGCGTGTGGTCAGGATGGCCTGCATCCGGCGCGTCGCGACTTCCGGATTGGCGAGCAGTCCCGCCTGGTCTGCGAGCCGGAACAGCTCGGCGAGATGCAAGGTCGAGCGCGCGCTCTCCTGTCCGCCGACCATCGTGAAGTGATCCTGATGCCCGTTGAGATAGGCCATGAACACGATGCCGGTCTTGTAGAAGCGCGTCGGCGCCTTGAAGATGTGGCGCGACAGCGGCACCGTCGGGCCCAGCACATCATGGAAGCCGGCCTCATCGCCAGCGGCCAGCCGCGACAGCGCATAGGACGCCGCCGGCGCGATCGCGTCGAAAATGCCGAGCAGCGCGTGGGAGAAGCCCTTGTCATCGCCAGCGATCAGCTCGGCATAGTTGAAGTCGTCGCCGGTGTACATTTTTACGCGGGCATCGAGCCGCCGCCGCATGTCGATCTCGCGCTGCTTGTCGAGCAGCGAGACCTTGACGCCATCGACCTTGGCCGCATTGGCGTTGATGATCGCAACCGCGGTATCCATCGCCTTGTCGAGATCGGCGGTGCCCCAATAGCCCGATAGCGCAGGATCGAACATATCGCCAAGCCAGTGGATGATCACGGGTTCGCGGACCTGCGACAACACGCGGTCGTAAACCCCGGCGTAATCCTCTGCGCTCTTGCCGAGCTTCGCCAGCGCACGCGAGGCCATCAGGATGATCCGCCCGCCCGCCTTCTCCACCGCCGCGATCTGCTCCTCATAGGCACGGATCACATCGTCGATCGACCTGGCGTCTTCCACAGCGAGATGGTCGGTGCCGGCGCCCGAAAACACCAGTGCGTTGCCCCTGGCCTTCGCGGCTTTGACCGAGCGCTGGATCAGTTCGAGCGAAGTCGCCCAGTCCAGCCCCATGCCGCGCTGCGCGGTGTCCATCGCCTCGGCGACGCCAAGACCGAGGTCCCAGACGTGCTCGCGGAATGCGATCGTCCTGTCCCAATCGATCGCAGCGCTCAGCCAGGGATCGACGTCGGCCCGCGGATCGGCGACCACATGTGCGGCCGAGAACGCGACGCGGTTGAGCGCCCCCTCGAGCTTCGCCGGAAAGGTCCGCGACGCTGCCAGGCGATAAGTCTCGAGGCCTCCGCCCGTGGTCGGGAGTTTCAGCGACAGCGACGAGATCGGCAGGACTGGCTTGTTCATGACGGAGGTCCCTTCTCAGACCACGATCGGGGCGACGTCGATCCAGCGCCGCTCCTTCCAGCTCTTCAGCGCGCATTCGGCAAGTTGCACGCCCTTGGCACCTTCGAGCAACGTATATTTGTAGGGTGCATCCTCGCAGACGTGGCGGATGAACATCTCCCACTGCTCCTTGAAGCCGTTGTCGTAAACGACATTCTCCGGGAGCTTCTGCCAGTCGGCATAGAAATCGTGCATGCGCTTCTCGTCCGGATTCCACACCGGCCGCGGCGTCGCCTGGCGCGCCTGGATCACGCAGTCGGTCAGCCCCGCCACCGCCGAGCCATGGGTGCCGTCGACCTGGAAGGTGACGAGGTCGTCGCGGTAGACCCGCGTCACCCAGCTCATGTTGATATGCGCAATCACGCCACCCTTCAGACGGAAGGTGGCGTAAGCGGAATCATCGGCGGTCGCCTGGTACTTCTTGCCCTTCTCGTCATAGCGCTCGGGGATATCTGTTGTCCCGATGCAGACCACGCTCTCGACCTCGCCGAACAGATTGTCGAGCACGTAGCGCCAGTGGCAGACCATGTCGAGGATGATGCCGCCGCCGTCCTCGGCGCGGTAGTTCCACGACGGCCGCTGCGCCTCCTGCCAGCCGCCCTCGAACACCCAATAACCGAACTCGCCACGCACCGAGAGCATGCGGCCGAAGAAACCGGAGTCGCGCAGGAAGGCGAGCTTCTTCAGGCCGGGCAGGAACAGCTTGTCCTGCACCGTGCCGTGCTTGAGGCCCTTGGCGTTGGCAAGCTTCACCACCGCGACGGCTTCTTCCAGATTGGTCGCGATCGGCTTCTCGCAATAGACGTGCTTGCCGGCGTTGATCGCCTTGGTCAGCAGCGAGGGCCGCGCCTGCGTGGTGGCGGCATCGAAGAACACCGTGTCGCCCTTGTCCCCCAGCGCGCGATCGAGATCGGTGGTGTGGCGCTCGATATTGTAGCGTTTCGCCAATGCGCCGACCTTCTCGGCGTCGCGGCCGACCAGGATCGGATCGGGCATGATGCGGTCGCCGTTCGAAAGCTGCACGCCGCCCTGCTCGCGGATCGCGACGATCGAGCGGATCAGATGCTGGTTGAGCCCCATCCGGCCGGTGACGCCGTTCATGATCAGGCCGAGGCGTTTGGTCGTCATATTGCTTGCTCCTGCGAAACGCGTGGTGTTGGCCGCTTGAGCGGCTGCATGGTGGACCAGTCCGGATGGATCGAACTGGCAAAGCCCGGTGCCGCGGCGATCGATCCGGTCAGGAGATCGCCGTCATGGATCGCAAGGCGGACCTTGCCGCCGGCACGCATGTAGAGATCGGGATGCGCGGTGAGGAAGGCATCAGCTTCGTCAGCCGGAGTGTCGGCAAAGCCGTCGACGTAATGGTGGCCGTTGCGCTCGGCATGGGGGACGCCGATCAGTGCGCCGAGTGCGAGGTCCTGCTGCACGCCGAGCCCTGCCTGGCAGGTCAGGTCCTCGCCGCTGATGAAATACTCACCGCCCTCCGCGCGCCACACCGCCGCGCGCGTGGCGTTGATGACCGACTTGTAGATGCCCTTGCACGATTTCGACGAGATGCCGCGGTAGCCGAGCGCCCGCGCCTGCGGGAAGGCATCGTAGGAATCGTCGGCCTCGTCGATGATGAAGCGGCGCGCCGCAAGCTTTCCGAGTGGCGAGGCCTTTGTGATCTCGCGCGGCATCGGCTGCTCGATATAGAGCAGGTTCGCGGCGATCGACCGCAGCGCCGCGTCATGGTCGAGCCGCTCGGCCAACGCGTTCAGTGCGGTAAGGTCGGCATATTGCTCGTTGGCGTCGAGCGTGATCCTGGTGGCGTAAGGCAGCTTTGCGAGCTCGCCGCCGATCCGCGCCAGCCGCGCCGCATCATGCGCGGGATCGCCGTTCAGCTTGAGCTTGAAATAGCGTGCACCGGCATTCTCGTTCGCGTCGGCAACGCCGCCCTCGCCTTCAACCTTGTCGTCCATCCCGACCGTATGCCTGACGGTGACACGGTCGAGCCGCTTGCGCGTCGACAGGAACCGCGCGATGGCCGCGTCGTCGACATCCGGCGTCAGCCGCGCGTCGATATCAGCGATATTGCCGGTCATGCCATCGAAGAAGTTGACACCCGCCGCGCGCAGCAACCCATCGAGGATCGCCTTGTCGATCTCGGCCGGGCCAAAGCCGGCGGCGAGCGGTGGAATATCCTCCGCAGCGCAGGCAGCGACCTGCGGGCCGATACACTTGGCGTGCAGGCCGAACGCGGTATCAAAGCCCCTGTTCGCCAGATAAAGCTCGCGGGCAACCGCAAGCGAGCGGCGAAGGCCGTCGAGCGACTGTGCCTCCGTCAGATGCGGCCGCTTGTCGAACCATTTCGGCGCCAGCATTTCGGCGCTGGCGCCGGTCGCCCGGCCCTTGCCCTCCACCTCGATCTCGACCCGCACGAACAGCTGCGTCGACGCGGTGATCGTCACCGCGCCGAAACGGAACGGCCGGGCGAACACCAGCGGCCGTTCAAAGAAGGCGATATCGTTGACTTTTAGACGAAGCGGCATTGGAGACTCGGGTGTTAGTCCAGCGATCCCTGCGTGAAGAAGTGCTTGCGGATCCGCTGCACCAATTCGGTGAAGACAGGATCTGACATCGTGTCGAGCGAACGCGGTCGCGGCATCGGCACGTCGTAAATCGCCGCAATCGCGCCGGGGCGCTCGGTCATCACGAGCACGCGGTCGGCGAGAAACACGGCTTCGGGGATCGAGTGCGTGATCAGCAGCACCGTCTTGCCGGTCTCGCGCTGGATCCGCATCAGCTCGACGTTCATCCGTTCCCGCGTCATGGCGTCGAGCGCGCCGAACGGCTCGTCCATCAGCATGATCTTGGGATCATGCACCAGCGCGCGGCAAATCGAGGCGCGCTGCTGCATGCCGCCGGACAGTTGCCAGGGCAGCTTCTTCTCGAAACCCTCGAGCCCGACCAGCTTCAGCAGCGCCTTGGCGCGGGCGAGATATTTGTCCCGCGGCAGCCGCTTCATGTCGATCGGCAGCATCACGTTGGAGAGGATGTTGCGCCACGGCAGCAGCAGCGCGTTCTGGAACACGATGCCGACATTGCCGTGCGGCTTGGTCACCGGCTCGCCGTCGACCAGCACCTCGCCTGACGTCGGCGGCAGCAGGCCCGAGATCATCTTGAGCAGCGTGGACTTGCCGCAGCCGGAGGGCCCGACCACGACAAAGAACTCGCCGTCATTGATGGTGAAGTCGAGCGGCCGCAACGACGGCACATCGCCGTCGCGCGACCGGTAGGTCTTCGACACGCCGGACAGTTTGATGCCCGGCGCCGCGCCTGCCGCGCGGTCAGAGACCAGGCGCAGATGCGCGGCGGGCTGCTCGGCGTGGGCCGATTTGGTCGCGGGGTTCATCGCAGCTTTCTCCCCCCGTCGTCCCTGCGAAAGCAGGGACCCATACGCCGCGGCTTCTCGTTCGGGCACGCGGGGAGAGACCTTTCGCAACAAACAAGATCGGTGGTTATGGGTCCCTGCTTCCACAGGGACGACAACGGGGGTTGACTGCTCACGAGTCACCCTTCGGCAGATAGTCATTGGTGTAGAACGCCTTCGGATTGGCCTTGGCCTTGGCGTCGAGGCCGCCATATTCGACCATCAGATTGACCGACTCGCTCATGTTCTGGTCGGTGACCTGGAACGGCCGCTTGGCCTTGGTCTCCGGCGTGCGATAGAGCGGGATCGTCAGCTCGAAGCCTTGCGTCAACGTCTCGATCTTGCCGCCTTTCGGGTTGGCGTCGAGGATCGACTGCGCGGCGGCCTTCGGGTCCTTCTCGGCAGCCTCCACCGCCTTCGTCGTCGCCGACATGAAGCGGCGGACCAGATCGGCATTGGCCTTCACATAGTCGGAGTTCGCGATGATGCCTGATGACACCATGTTGATGCCGTAGTCGGCGAACTTGATCGGGTAGACGTCCTTGCCGGTGGCGTCCTTGATCTTCATCGACTGGTCCATGACATAGCCGAGCAAGAGATCGGCCTGGCCGTTGATGACGGCGTTGAGCTTGGTCTGGCCGTCGCCGGCAACGGTGTTGAAGTCGCTTTCCTTCAGGCCTGTCTTCTTCAGGAACAGCGGCCAGATCTGGGTCATCGAGTCCGCTGGCGTGATCGCAACCGTCTTGCCCTTGATATCCTCGGGCTTCCTGATGTTCTTGTCGACGAAGCCCATCGCCGACATCGGGCTGGTCTGCAGCAGCACCCCGGTGGCGATCACGGGCGCGCCCTTCACCGCCGCACGCATCATCGTCGGCACGTCGACATAGCCGAAATCCGCGGTCTTGGCGGCCACTGCCTGCGTGGTCGCAGCCGAGCCGCGGCCTTCCTGTATCTCGAGGTCGATGCCTTCTGCGGCATAGATGCCTTTGGCCTTGCCATAATAGAACGGCGCGTGCTCGCCATAGACGTACCAGTTCAGCATCAGCACGACCTTGTCGGCCGCAGCGGCCGGAGCCACCGCAAGCGCGGTCCAGGCCAGTGCGGCAATGACAGCAATGATCAATCGCATCCGTTAATCCTCCCGTTGTTCTTTTTCGTCATTGCGAGCGAAGCGAAGCAATCCATCATGCGGCAAGTGGAGAGATGGATTGCTTCGTCGCTGTCGCTCCTCGCAATGACGTTTGCTGTTGTTTCTGTGCACAAAATCCTACGAAGCGAAACTGATGTCGTCGCGCTGGCTGACATGCCAGGGGATCACCAGCCGCTCGATGCGGTCGACGATCCAGAACAGGATGACGCCGAGCAGCGCCAGGATCACCAATGCTGCGAACATCGTCGGCAGGTCGAAGGTGCCGATCGAACGCTGCATCACGTAGCCGATGCCGGAGTTCGAGCCGACGAACTCGCCGACGACGGCGCCGACCACGGCGAGCGTCACCGAGACTTTCAAGCCCGAGAAAATCGCAGGCATCGCGTGCGGCAGGTTGACCGCGCAGAACACCTTGAAGCGACTGCCCTGCATCGCGCGCGCCAGATCGACCATGTCAGGATCGACGGACTTGAAGCCCTGCACTGCCGAGACTACGACCGGGAAGAAGCCGAGCAGGAACGCGGAAATCACCTTGGGGATGATGCCGAAGCCGAACCACACCACGAACAGCGGCGCGATCGCGATCTTCGGCACCGATTGGGAGAACACCAGCAGCGGATAGACGTAGCTCTCGACCGTCTTCGAGCCGGCGATCAGCATCGCGACGGGAATGCCGAACAGCGCCGAGAGCAGGAAGCCGCAGATCGTTGCGTAGGTGGTCGGCCAGGACTGCCGTAGCAGCTCCGGCCAGTCGCTCCAGAGCACCGCGACGACGTCGCCGGGCGACGGGATCTGGTAGGCCGGAATATGGAACAGGCGGATCGCGAGGTCCCAGGCCGCCACGATGACGACCAGGAACAGGAACGGGCGGACCCACGCCGCATTCAGCACCTTCGACAGGCCCGAAGTGCTCTTTGCCTCCGCCACGTCACGCTCCCTTGCAGTTTCTCAGTTCGCTCAGAAATTAACCCGTTGGATAAATACTGTCCAGCCCCTGACAGCCGGCAAAATCGTGCCGAAATCCCCTACTTTCGTCAGGCGAGAAATTTTGTGGGGTGAGACTACGTAGCCCGGATGAAGCGCAGCGAAATCCGGGAGTGCATTGTCCGAGGATGCAGTTCCGGATTGTAAAGCACCGTCATTGCGAGCCACCCGGTCGGCGCGAAGCGCCGCCGGATGACAAGCTCCGCGAAGCAATCCATCTGTCAGCACACGCTGATACATGGATTGCTTCGTCGCTATCGCTCCTCGCAATGACGACTTCGGCCGGATGCCGCCTCACACCACCCGATGTTCCGCAGCGCGTATCAACGGCATCGCCCCACCGAATGCCGCCGTGGACTTGCCGGTCAACGCCGCCAGCACCAGCGCGGTCATGTGCTCGAGGCGCTCGTCGCGGGCGTCCTTCTTCAAGAGGTCGCGGCCGAAGATTACACTTAGCGTGGCACAGTTGGAGAGATAGAAGAACGCCAGCCCGGCGATCGAGATGTAGAGCTGCACCGGATCGACCGCGACGCGGAAATCGCCGCTTTCAACCCCGCGGGTCACCACGGTACGGATCATCTCGACAAAGGGCGAGTGCATCGACTTGACCTTGGTCGAGCGCTTCAGGTGTTTTGCCTTGGCGAGGTTTTCCGTGTTCAGCAATGCCAGGAACTCGGGATTGCGCAGAAAATAGTTCCACGTGAAGTCGATCAGGCGCCCGATCGCCTCGGGCGGATCGAGATGCTCGAGATCGAGCGTGCGCTCTTCGGCGCGGATCTTCTCGTAGGCGCCTTCCAGCACCTCGAGATAGAGATCCTCCTTGTTGCCGACGTGGTAGTACAGCATGCGCTTGTTGGCGTCGGCATTGGCCGCGATGCGGTCGACCCGCGCGCCGGCAAGGCCATGGGCGGCGAATTCCTGCTTGGCCGCCTCGAGAATCCGCAGCCGCATCCCCTGGGGGTCGCGCTGCCATCTCTGTATTCGCTTTGCCTTGGCCAAATCGATCGCCCGTGATGCTGAATTGATGAATGTAGCATGACGCGCGGCGTTTGAGAACGAATGTTGTCGTGACGGCGATGCGGGAATATTTCTCGCAGTCGCGTCTTCTCCGTCATTCCGGGGCGCGCCTCTTGGCGCGAGCCCGGAATCCATTAGGCCGCATGCTCCGCGGGCGAATGGATTCCGGGTTCTCGCTTCGCGAGCCCCGGAATGACGGTGAGACTTATTATCCGCTTATCCGCCGCGCACGTTGCCGGGACGACGCGCGCGCGAAATGCGGCCTAGTCTGGCTTTCCCTGCGAGGGCTGCACCAGAAGCGTCGGCACACCGCACGTGCCGTTGCGCACCGTCATCACGCGCGTACCGGGCTTGCGGCCGGTGCGAACCTCCGAGACGTCGACACCAGCCGCAACCAGCCGCGCACGCGTGGCGTCGATGTCGGCGACGCGCCAGCAGATGCCGCGCAGCCGGTCCGGCGCATCGGTTTCCGATTTGCCCGGCCGGTGCGTGACCTCGACGACGAGATCCCCGCAGCGGAAGAACATCAGCCGGCCCCAGTCCGGATGCGACCGGTCGAGCGCCATGTCGAGCCCGAGCCGCGCGCCATAGAGTGCGGCGGCGCGTTCCGGATCGGCGGTCGAAACCACCACGTGATCCATCGCGGTGATCGAGGCCGGCGTGGTGCGCACCGACAGCGGCCGCTCCTGCGCTCGCTCCAGGAAGAACATCCGTACACCGCGCGTCGCATCGGTCGCCGCGCGCGTCCGCTTCCACGACAGCGTGGCGCCGCTGGCGTCATCGCGGCTCTCGACCTCGGCGACAGACTCCGGCTTCAGCGTCAGCCGGTCGAGCCGACGATACGTCCTGGCGATGTCGCTGGTCCGGAAGCAAAGGCTTGCAAGACCCTCACCCTGGGTGGCGAGCGCATTGCGAATGTGCTGGGCTGCATCGTCGTCGCCGTGCGGCGCCACCAATTCCAGCGTGGTATTGTCAAGCGTGAACAGCGTGCGATCCGCGCCACCGCCACTGTAGCGCCAGGACGGCGCCCGCGCGAACAGCGTCTCGTAGGCGGCGCTGGCGGCGGTGATGTCGCCGGTCAGGACGACGACATGATCGAGACCGGTAATCATGGTTTTGGCCTCCCCGAATCTGCCGTCATTGTGCTTCTCCCTTGCGCGCCCCGGAACCGCGGACTGCCGCCGTCCGTTATGCCGCATGCCAGAACGGCCCGGCTGCATCCATCATCTCTACCTGCAAACCAAGCAGGGTTGCGAATAATTTCAGCGATATCGACCGACCAGCGGTGCTAGTCTGGTCCGTGGCCGGGACCACACCAAGCGACGACGGGAAGCGAATGCAGGCTCTCTTTATTGGACAGACCTATATCGACGTCACCTTCATCACGGATCACATGCCTGTCGGCGACGAGAAGCACGTCGCCGACGCCTATGCAGTCTCGTTCGGCGGCAACGCGGTGACCGCGGCGTTCTGCTGCGCCAAGCTCGGCGTCGAGCCGGACCTGATCGCCACCATGGCCAATGACTGGCTGGGACGGATGTTCTGGGACATGGCCGACCGGTACGGCATCTCGTTCCATCCGCGCAAGGTCAACTCCTCCTCGCTGTCCTTCATCATGCCCAATGACGGCAAGCGCGCCATCGTCCGCTGCCGCGACGATCAGCACATCCATCCCTTTCCGCTGCTGAACATCAAGGGCTGCCGTGCGCTGCACATCGACGGCCACCAGCCCGACGCCGCGATCCATTATGCCAAGCTCTGCCGCGAGGACGGCGTCATGACCTCGCTCGACGGCGGCGGCCTGCGCACCAACACCCATGAATTACTCGCATTCATTGACGTCGCGATCGTCGCCGAACGGCTGTGCGAACAGATGGACAAGACGCCGGAGCAGATGCTCGACTATCTCAAGAGCCGCGGCTGCAAGATCGGCGGCGTCACCATGGGCGAGCGCGGCCTGCTCTGGTATGACGAAGCCGGTACGGTGCAGACGCTGCCGGCGTTTCCGATCCCGCGCAAGCGCGTGATCGACACCAACGGCGCCGGCGACGTCTTCCACGGCGCCTATGTCTATTCCTATCTCGCCAATCCCGGCAAAGCCTGGCATGAGCATTTTGAGTTCGCGCGCGCGGCGTCGACCTTCAAGATCCAGAAGCTCGGCAACGAAGCCGGCCTGCCGACGCTGGCCGACATTGCGGCGGTCAAGCAGGAGTTCGGCGCCGCGGTCTGACAGGGGTAAATGGGCATGGGGCGCGTCTTCGTCGCGGGCAGCATCAACATGGACGTGGTGGCGACCGCCGAGCGCCATCCGCGAATCGGCGAGACCGTCGCCGGCGAGGCCATGCTGTATTTCCCCGGCGGCAAAGGCGCCAATCAGGCGGTGGCATCGGCCAAGCTCGGCATACCGACCACGCTCATCGGCCGGCTCGGCACCGACGCATTCGGCAGGGAGCTTCGGGCGTTCCTTGCCGCGCAAGGCGTCGATCTCGCCTTCGTCAAGGACACCGACGGCACGCATTCGGGCACCGCGATCATCACGGTCGCCAATGCCGACAACACCATCGTCGTGGTGCCGGGCGCCAACGGGCTGGTCGACGCTGACGATGTCGCGGCACCCGCACTTGCGAAGGGTGACGTCGCGGTCAGCCAGTTCGAGATTCCGCTGCCCACGATCACCGCGTTCTTCCGTCGTGCCCGCGCCGCCGGCGCCACAACGATCCTCAATCCGGCGCCGGCGAAGGCGGCCGACAAGGGATTGCTCGACCTCGTCGATGTCCTGATCCTCAACGAAACCGAGCTCGGCGTCCTCGCGGGGACTGAGCTGCGCGACAACGACGCGCCCTATCGCTTCGCCGAGGCGGCGCGGGCGTTGGGGCAAGGCAAGATCGTCTGCGTCACGCTCGGCAAGCGCGGTGTGCTGGCGCTGGTCGGGGACCAACCGCTGCTGGTGCCGGGACATGAGGTCAAGGCCGTCGACACCACAGGCGCCGGCGATTGTTTCGTCGGCGCCCTCGCCTCACAGCTCGCCACCGGCAAGCCGCTTCGCGACGCGCTGGCCTACGCCAACGCCGCTGCCTCGATCTGCGTGCAACGGATGGGGGCCGCGCCGTCGATGCCGACGGCGGATGAGGTAGAGGATGCTCTCTCCGCGCGTCGTCCCGGCGAAAGCCGGGACCCATAACCACAAATGTCAAACGCTGTGCGACGCTGGAACGACCAGTGCCGTTCACCACACCCGCCGCGGAGTTATGGGTCCCGGCTCCGTGCGCAATCGCGCACTCGGCCGGGACGACGCGTGCTTACGTTTGCGCCAGCGCACTCTTCAAATCAAAGCTCGCATCCGCCGCCTGCTCCGGCGTGATCGAGCCGCCGGCGCCGAGCAGCCTGCGGCCGAACATGTGATCGCCGGCGCGATTGACCGACTCGATGCCGAGCAGTCTGTCGCCGCGATAACAGAACGCTGAGAACGCCCCCTGCCCGCGGTCGCCGCGCACCACGACGCGGTCGTAGCCGGTGGTGAGACCCGCCATCTGCAGCTTGTCGGGGCCCTGGTCGCTCCAGAACCACGGCAGGCCGTCATAGACCTCAGTCTTGCCGGTCAGCCGCGACGCCACGCAGCGCGCATGATCGGTCGCGTTCTGCACCGATTCCAGCCGCAGCGATCCGCCGAAGCGCTTGCTGGTGTAGAGCGCGCAATCGCCGATCGCGGACACGTTCGGATCGGCAGTCAGAAGATGCTCGTCGACGATGATGCCGGATGCGACCGGCAAGCCGGCCTCCGCGGCAAGCTCGACATTCGGCAGCACGCCGACGCCGACCACGACGAGATCGGCCGGAATATGCGTGCCGTTACTCAGGCTGACGCCGGTGACCTTGGCACCGTCGGCCTCGATCGCGGTGACCTGGACGCCGAGATGAATCCGGATGCCGGCAGCAGCGTGGCGGGACTGCGAGAACTCGGAGATCTCCGCGGTCACCGCCCGCGCCATCACCCGCGAGGCCAGTTCGACCACATCGACCTCGAGGCCCTTGCCCCGCGCGGTCGCCGCGAATTCAAGCCCGATGAAGCCCGCGCCGATCACCACGACGCGCATGCCGGGCGCGATCAAGTCGCGCAGCGCCTGGCTCTCATCCAGGATACGGAGGTAGCGAACCGCGTCGAGCTTGGCGTTGGGAATATCGAGCAGCCGGTTCCGCGCGCCGGTCGCGAACACCAGATGGCCGTAGTCGAGCGACGTACCGGAGGCGAGCGCCACTTTCCGCGCGTTGCGGTCGATCGCATGGGCGCGATCGGTGATCAGCTCGATCTTGTTATCGTGGTAGAATTTCTCGGGCCGGAACATCAGGGTCTCGGGCCCGCCGGTCCCCTTCAGATAGGCCTTCGACAGCGGCGGCCGCTGGTACGGCAGATGGCCCTCGTCATTGATCAGGGCGATGCGCTCCGAAAAGCCCGCTTGACGCAGCGACGCCGCGACCTGGAAGCCGGCATGTCCGGCGCCGACGATGATGACCGAGCCCGTCATCGGAACAACCCAAATACGCGCGAGCAGGAGTGACCCATGCCGTTTCCTCTTGTCGATGTTAGCTTGCTTGCCCCGTCCCCACAGCGCTCGTGTCTGCGTACCGAAGGCTGACCGCCATTTGGCCTCATGGCTCGCGCCGATGCAAGGGGGTCGCTGGCAAATCTGGGCATCCGAAAGCCGCCTCCGGACGCCGGGCCGCATTGCCACGGCTGCCGCCAAGGCCTTAAATGTCCGGAAATAACAAGCCCAAGGTCCCTAAAAATGTCCGATCCCGCCTCCCCGAACGACCCCGCTTTGCTCCGCATCGACGGCGCCATCGCGACCATCACGCTGAACCGGCCGGCCGCGTTCAACGCGATCGACCTGACGATCGCCAAGAAGCTCGAACAACTCGGCGCCGAGGTCGAAGCCAACAAGGATGTCCGCGTGCTGGTCATCGAGGGCGAAGGCCGCGCCTTCTGCGCCGGCGGCGATCTGCAAACCATCGGCGCTGCGACTGAGGCCAACAACATCGCCCCCGTGGTCGGCGAGATGCTTCATCACTACCATGCCTTCATCGAGACGGTTCGGCGGATGCCGAAGATCGTGCTGTCCAGCGTACATGGGTCGGCGGCCGGCGCCGGCATGGGCCTCGCCTTCGTGACCGACCTGTGCATCGCCGCGGAGGATGCGCGCTTCACGCCCGCCTATGCCAAGATCGGCGTGTCGCCGGATGGCGGCAGCACGGTCGGCATTGTCGGCACCGTCGGCATCCGCCGCGCGCTGCAGATCTTCCTTGCCGAGGATGGCTTCACCGCGCAGCAGGCCTATGAATGGGGGCTGGTGGTCAAGACCGTGCCCGCGACCGAGCTGAAGGCGGCTACCCGGCAACTCGCCGAACGCCTGGCAAAGAATCCGCCCGCCGCGATCGCGGCAACCAAATCACTGGTCTATCAGGCTGCCACCACGCCGACCAAGCAGCAGCTCGATGCCGAGGAGCACAAGATCATTGCGACCATGCATACCGACGATTTCCGCGTCGCGGTGAAGAAGTTCACCAGCAAGTCGAAGTGAGCCCAATTGGCCTTGCCGTCCCGCTCCTTTCTGTGTCTCCGCCACGGCGCCACCGATTGGAACCGGCAAAACCGCTTTCAGGGCCGCACCGACAATCTCCTGAACGATGACGGGGTCGCGCAGGCCCGCGCCGCCGCGCTGCGGCTCGGTAACGTCGCGCTCGGTGCGATCGTCGCGAGCCCGCTCCGGCGCGCCGTGCAAACCGCCGACATCGTGGGCGCGGCGCTGTCGCTGCCCGTTGCAATCGATGCCGGCATCATCGAATGCGACTTCGGCAGCCTGGAGGGACAGTCGATCCGTGACACCATGCGCAAGCACGGCATCACCGCGCTGGAACAGCTGGTCTCGATCCTTGCCGCGGACGGCGAACCGTGGGCCGCAGTCTCTAGGCGCGCGCTACGCTGCGTTACGAGGTGGCAGGAAAGCCATCCCGGCACCGACCTCCTGTTCGTCTGCCACGACGCCGTCATGCAGGCGATCGCACAGGCGCTGTGCGGCGGCTTCTTCGAGAACCGTTACGGCACGCCGTTCCGTTTCGCGCCCGCAGGAAGTAGCTGGACGGTGGAGGCGATCGATTAATTCGGACAGATGTAGCCCTTGCCGCCGGGCGCCTTGAAGCAGCCGACCGATTCCGGGATCACCTGCTTGGGCAGCCACAGCACGACCTTCGGAAAATAGATCGTGAAGCAGATCGTGACCAGGAACACGACATAGATCGGCAACGCCGCCCGCAGCGCCTTCGCAAAGCTCACGCCGACGAATTTCGAGGCCATCAGCAGCACGAGCCCATAGGGCGGCGTGATCAGGCCGAAGGCGAGGGTTGCGATCAGCACCACGCCCATATGCACGCCGTTGATATCGCCGGCCTGGGTCAGCGCGTTCACCAGCGGCATGAAGATGATGATGGTCGGCACCGGCTCGATGAAGTCGCCGACCACGGTGAACAACAGCACCATCAGGAGCATGATGAGGTGCGGATCGTTGCCGGCGATCGAGGTGATCCAGTCGGCGATGTAGATCGCGCCGCGCAGATAGGCCAGCATCCAGCCGAATGCGTTCGCCGCGCCGATCGTGATCAGCGGCAGCGAAAAAATGAGACCGGCGAGGCAGAAGTCGTACGGAATCTTCTTCAGGTGCCCGCGGTTCAGCGCCGGGATCACGACGACGATGATGTAGACGACCGCGACCACGCCGGCCTCGGTCGGCGTGAACCAGCCGGTCAGGATGCCGCCGAGCAGGATCACCGGGATCATCAACGGCAGCGCGGCATCGCCGGCGGCGAAGGCGACCTGGCGCAGCGGCGCACGCGGCTTGCGCAGGCCTGAGGGCCCGAAGAAATAGCAATAGATCATCAGCCCGAAGCCGATCATCAGCCCGGGGACCACGCCGGCCATGAACAGGCCGGCGATCGAGACGTTGCCGACCGCACCATAGACCACCGCGGTGATGCTCGGCGGCACCAGTGCCGCGATCGTCGACGCCGAGGCGATGATCGCGGCAATAAACGCCGGCTCGTAGCCCTCCCGCCGCATCGGACCACCGAGCGCCCGGCTCATGACGGCGACATCGGCGGTGGTCGAGCCCGACATCTCCGAGAAGAACATGCTGAACACGACCACGACCTGCGACAGCCCGCCCCTGATATGCCCGACCAGCGACACCGACAGATTGGCGATGCGGACCACGACATTCGCCGAGCTCATCAGCTCGCCGACCAAGAGGAAGAACGGGATCGCGAGCAGCGCCTCGGAATCGACGCCATCGAAGATCTTCTGGATGATCGCCGCCAGCGACACGTCGGACAGCATCGCGCCGACGAACACGCCGGCCATCAGCGAGAACGGCACGGGCACGCCGAGATAGCCGAAGAACAGGAAGCAGAACGACATCAGCACAAGCACGACCGGAGCGCTCACGGCCGCACTCCCGTCGTCGCGCTGGTGTTGATCGCTGATATCGCAAGGTCATCGTCCGGCGGCTCCGGATGATCGAAGCCGTTGCGGATGCCGTTGACGAGCTGCTCGATCGTGAACAGGCCGATCAGGATGCCCGACAGCGGGATCACCGCATAGAGCGAGGCGATCGGCGTGCCGGACGGCAGTCGGAAGCTGCCGAAGCCGCGCAGATAGTTTTGATAGCCGTACCAGACCAGGCAGAAAGCGACGCCCAGCACGACGATGCGAATGACGATCTCGACGAATGTCCGCGCCCTGCCGTGCATCGCCTCCGAGAGCGCGGTGAGATAGAGGTGATCGTTACGTCGCGTCGCAACCGCGGCACCAATGAAGATCGCATAGATGAACAGCGTCGAGGTCACCTCCTGCAGCCACAGCCAGGGATGGCCGATGGTGCGGGTGACGATGTCGGCGGTCACCGAGAGCGAGAAGCCGAAGCACAGCAGGCCGCACAGCATCATCAGGATCAGCTCGAGCCGGTCGAGCGCCCGCCATTTCAGATGCCGCTGCCGTTGCAGCACCAGTCTGTCGGCCACGGCCATGGCGCGCGCTCCCGTCGACCCGGGTTCTAATTGATGGCGCGGATCAGGTTCTTGATCTTCTCCGCATGCGGGCCGAGCTCCTTGGCGAGCTTGTCGAGATAGGGATCGGCGACAGCGGTGAAACTTTTCTTGTCGACGTCCTCGACCACCTTGACGCCGAACGATTTCAGCTTGGTCAGCGCGTTCCGTTCCAGCTCGAAAGCCTTCTGCGGCTCCTTGGCGCTGACCTCGTTGGCGGCAGCCTGCACCCACTGCTTCTGCTCGGCGGAGAGGCTCTGCCAGAGCTTGTCGGAGACGAACAGCAGCGCATTGTTGGCCTCGTGCTCGGTGATCGAGAGCACCGGCGCCACCTCATAGTGCTTGTTGACGAGATAGACATTGATGCTGTTCTCGGCGGCGTCGACCACGCCGGTTTGCAGCGAGGTGTAGACACTGCCGAACGGCATGTGCACGGTCTGCGCGCCGTAGGCCGGGAACATGGTGTCCTCGGTCGCGGTCGCCTGCACCCGGACCTTGACGCCCTTGAGGTCGCCGACGTTGTGGATTTCCTTCTTGCTGTAGATGTGGCGCACGCCCTGCGAGCCGGTGCCGATCACGTGCAGGCCCTGCGCGGTCTCGTCGATCATCGTCCTGATGGCGTCGAACACCTGCGGGTCGGCCAGCGCCTTGATCACATGGGCGTCGTTGCGGAACAGGAAGTGCAGCGACATCACGCCGGCCTGCGGCGAGATCGTCGCGGTGTTGGCGGAGGAGATGATCGCGAACTCGATATCGCCCGACTTGACGAGTTGCAGCAGCTGCGGCTCCTGACCGAGCTGCGCGCCGGGATATTGGTCGACGATCAACGTGCCCTTGCTCAATTCCTTGAGCTTGTCGGCGAACAGATCGCCGGCGACCGAATAGCCGGTGTTGCGCGGCTGATCGTAGGCGAAGCGGAAGTGCTTGACCTCCTGCGCGCCGGCGCCCGCGGGCAGCATCAATGCTGCAGCGGCCATGGCGATCCCGACGATCTTGGCTGAATAGCCCATCGCGACGTTCCCCCTGTTTTTGATTGACGCGATCATCCCACCAGTCTCGCGGGATTGTCAATAAAACAGAGGTGATCAGCTCGTCGTAGGCGCCAAAGAGCGTTGCATCGCCGAAATTATCGACAATTCGGCAAGTGCGCCGAACCTTGCGCGCTACTTCCCCTTGGCGCGCATGAAGTCAAAATCGCAGCCCTCGTCGGCCTGCAGGATCGTCTCGTTGAAGAGATGCGCATAGCCGCGCTTGGCCCAATCGGGCGTGCCGGCGGGGGCCAGCGCCGCGCGTCGCTTCTGCAATTCAGCCTCGTCGACCAGCAGATCGATGCTGCGCTTGGCAACATCGAGCCGGATCATGTCGCCGTTCCGCACCAGGCCGAGCGGACCGCCGACGGCGGACTCCGGCGTGATGTGCAGTACGATGGTGCCGAACGCGGTGCCGCTCATCCGCGCATCGGAGATCCGGACCATGTCCTTCACGCCGGTGCGCGCGAGCTTCTTCGGGATCGGCAGGTAACCCGCCTCGGGCATGCCCGGCGCGCCCTTCGGGCCGGCATTGCGCAGCACCAGCACGTCGTCGGCGGTCACATCGAGCGCGGGATCGTCGACCCGCAGTGTCATGTCCTCGACCGACTCGAACACCACGGCGCGGCCGGTGTGCTGCAATAGCTTCGGGCTCGCCGCCGACTGCTTGATCACGGCGCCGCGCGGCGCGAGATTGCCGTGCAGGATCGCCATCGCACCTTCGGACTTGATCGGGTTGGCCTTGGAGCGGATCGCATCCTGTCCCGGCACGTCCTCTGCGTTGGCGACGACTTCGCGCAAGGTCTGGCCCGTGATGGTCCTGGCATCGAGGTCGATCAGGTCGCCGAGTTGCGCCATCAGCTTCGGCACGCCGCCGGCATGATGGAAGTGCTCCATATAGTGCTCGCCCGACGGCTTGAGGTCGACCAGCACCGGAACCTCGCGGCCGAGCTTGTCGAACGCCTCGAGGTCGATCTTGTACGGCGAGCGGTTGGCGATGGCGGTGAGATGGATCAGCCCGTTGGTCGAGCCGCCGATCGCCTGCAAGACGACCTGCGCGTTGCGGAACGACGACGGCGTCAGGATCTCGCTCGGCTTCGGTCCCTTGGTCTTCGCCATCTCGGTGGCGACGCGGCCGCTGGCCTCCGCGGAGCGGAAGCGTTCGGCATGCGGCGCCGGGATCGTCGCGCTCATCGGCAGCGACAGGCCGAGCGCTTCGGTGATGCAGGCCATGGTCGAGGCCGTGCCCATCACCATGCAGGTGCCGACCGACGGCGCGAGGCGGCCGTTCACCGCCTCGATCCCGGCGCCGTCGATCTCGCCGGCGCGATACTTGCCCCACAGCCGGCGGCAATCGGTGCAGGCGCCGAGCACCTCGCCCTTGTGATGGCCAACCACCATCGGCCCGACCGGAATCACCACCGTCGGCAGATCGGCGCTGATGGCGGCCATCAGCTGCGCCGGCAGGGTCTTGTCGCAGCCGCCGATCACGATCACCGCATCCATCGGCTGGGCGCGGATCATCTCCTCGGTGTCCATCGCCATCAGATTGCGCAGATACATCGAGGTCGGATGCGCAAAGCTCTCGGCGATCGAGATGGTCGGGAACACGAACGGCATCGCGCCCGACAGCATCACGCCGCGCTTCACCGCCTCGATGATCTGGGGCACGTTGCCGTGGCAGGGATTGTAATCGCTGTAGGTGTTGGTGATGCCGACGATCGGGCGATTGAGCGCATCGTCCGAATAGCCCATCGCCTTGATGAAGGCCTTGCGCAGGAACAGCGAGAAGCCGGCGTCACCATAGCTGGTCAGTCCCTTGCGAAGTCCGTCGGCCATTTTCTTCTCGTCCCGTTGGTGGTTCGGCCGCACTTAAGGAGCGGCGGGAATTATTGTCAATATGAGATAATCCGACGATGGAGCGGAGCTGGTCTGCGGCAAATCGCCTCCATTATTGACAATAGCCGTCGTGCCATGCTGACCTCCGGCATCGATCCGAAGCCGCGAGCGCATGAAAGCCCAGCCCACATTGCCCGAACTCCAGGCCCCCTCGCGCGAGGAGGAGCAGGCGGAGGTGATCCGCCGGCTGGAGGAGGACATCATCTTCGGCCGCTTCGAACCTGGCCTGCGGCTGGTCGAGGATACCTTGATGCAGCGCTACGGCGCGAGCCGGCATTTCGTGCGCCAGGCGCTGTTCCAGCTCGAGCGCCAGGGCATCGTGCTGCGCGAGAAGAATGTCGGCGCCACGGTGCGGTTCTATTCGGCCGAGGAGGTGCGGCAGATCTACGAGGTGCGCGAGATGCTGACGCGCCAGGCGGCGCTGATGATCGCCCTGCCCGCGCCTGACAGCCTGGTCGAGCAATTAAGCGAGCTGCAACGGCATTACTGCATCAAGGCCGACGCGCAGGACATGCGCGGCATCCACGAAACCAACGATGCGTTCCACCTCGCGCTGTTCTCGGCCTGCGGCAATCCCTATCTGGTCCGCTCGCTGCAGGACTACATGAACCTGACGCTGCCGATGCGCGCCAAAAATCTCGCCGACAGCGAGGGCCTCGCGCTGTCGCGTCGCCAGCACGAATTGATGATCGAGCTCTTGAAGGGCCGCGACAGCTGGGCGCTGGCGCAGCTCTGCGTCGATCACATGCAGTACAGCAAGGCGGACTACCTCGTCCGCATCTCCAACGACAAAAAGCCGCAATAGCGCGATACGCGGCCTCCTCGTGAAGGAGACCGCGATGCGCCATGTGGCTTTGTTGATTGGATCGTTCGCTGCCCAGCTCGCGCTTGGGGGCATTGCCGAGGCGGCCGATCCGCGCGCGACCGAGCTCACCTATGAGCCCTGGACCAAGACCTGCCTGACCCAGGCGAGTTGCTTCGTCGCTGCTGCCGCACGCGGCCAGTGCGCGCCCTCGGGCGGCACCATCAGCATCTCGCCGCAGAGCAGCACGCGCGCGCTGCTCACCGCGAATGTCGGCACGCGAACCATGCTGGAAGGAACCATCAGCCTCCGGATCGACCAGGACGAGCCGATGCAGATCGCCAGGACGCATTGCTACACGCTCGGCTGCGGCGGCACGCTGGAGGCCAATGGCGAGTTGATCGAACGGCTGAAGCACGCGCAAACGATCGTGGTGGAAGCCAAGAACCTGACCGGACAGAAGATCAGCCTCACCTTCCCGCTCAGCCACTTTTCCCAGAGCTATGACGGGCCCGGAAGCGCCCCCAAGGCGACATCCGAGAAAAACGCGAACGAGCCGCAGCGGGAGCACACCGAAGCGGTGAAGCAGCTGCCGCAGTGCGACGACTGATCATTTCTTCCAGTCGATCACCCTCGTGCGGTCACCGTCGAACTCCATGCTGCAGAACGTGCCGCCCTGGTAGTAATCGCCGACGGGATCGGGCGGCAGCTTGGCCTGCTCGGCCATCGCGTGCGCGCGGAAGTCCTCGCCGCGGCCGGTCGGGCGATAGCCGAGATCATAGGCGCGGTGATTGTCCCACCACGAACGCTCATTGTAGGACGCGCCGTACAGCACCTCGAAATGGATATCGGGATGTTCGAGGCCGATGCGGCAGAGCTGCACCAGGTCTTCCGGCTTGAGCCAGATCGAAAGCCTGCGGTGATCGAGCGGCGCCTCGCCGAAATTGCCGATCCGGATGCAGGTGACCTTGATGCCGTGCTTGTCGGCATAGAGCGCGCCGACGCCCTCGCCGAACACCTTGCTCACGCCGTAACGGCTGTCCGGCCGCGCGGTGACGTCGGTGCCGATCCGATGATGCCGCGGATAGAAGCCGACCGCGTGATTGGATGAGGCGAAGATCACGCGCTTGACGCCTTTCTTGCGTGCCGCCTCAAACAGATTGTAGCAGCCGATGATGTTGGCCTGCAGGATCGCATCCCACGAACCTTCGACCGAATAGCCGCCGAAATGTAGGATGCCGTCGACGCCCTCGCAGATCGCCTCGACCTCTGCGAGATCGGCGAGATCGGCCGCCTTGAACTTCTCGTTGCTCTCGAGATCGGAGGGCTGC
Organism: Bradyrhizobium oropedii; assembly: GCF_020889685.1. Lineage (GTDB taxonomy): Bacteria > Pseudomonadota > Alphaproteobacteria > Rhizobiales > Xanthobacteraceae > Bradyrhizobium > Bradyrhizobium oropedii. The sequence goes on along the minus strand of NZ_JACMYO010000097.1, from coordinate 6,134 downwards.
TTGATGTCGCTCAGCAACAGGTCCGGATAGATCGGCGGCAGCAGCTTGCGCAGGCTCGTTCCGATTCCACCCGATGCGCCGGTCATCAATATGCGTGGCATGCCGTCCCTCGTCTTTCCTGATTGCTGCGATCGAATTGCGGTCGCAGGCCGACAATGATAGCAAACCAGGCGCTCAAGGAAACACCATCGAAACACAACAACGAGAACAGCAAATGTCCGATGTTCATTCCGCCGGCTGGCGTCCCACGACCTGCTATCCCGATCCCGCGATCCACGCGCTCGATCCGCGCTTCGAGAAATACTGGCTGAAGCTCAGCGCCGTCGAGCGCATCGCCACCGGCCTGCGCTGGGCCGAAGGTCCCGTATGGTTCGGCGACGGCCGCTATCTGTTGTGCAGCGACATCCCGAACCAGCGCATCCTGAAATGGGAGGAAGAGACCGGTGCGGTCAGCATCTTCCGCAAACCGTCGAACTTCGCCAACGGCAACACCCGCGATCGCCAGGGCCGGCTGATCAGCTGCGAGCATGGCGGCCGCCGTGTGGTGCGCACCGAGTATGACGGATCGATCACGGTGCTGATCGACTCGTTCGGCGGCAAGCGGCTGAACTCGCCGAACGACGTCGTGGTGAAATCCGACGGCGCGATCTGGTTCACCGATCCGATCTTCGGCCTGCTCGGCAATTACGAGGGCTACAAGGCCGATCCGGAGATCGAGCCCAACGTCTACCGGTTCGATCCCGAAACCGGCAGGGCCACCATCGTCGCCGAGGGCGTGCTCGGCCCGAACGGGCTGTGCTTCTCGCCGGACGAGACAATCCTCTACGTCGTGGAATCCCGCGGCGAGCCGAACCGCAAGATCCTCGCCTACGACGTCACTGCCGACGGCAAGACGATCTCCAACAAGCGCGTGTTCATCGATGCCGGCCGCGGCACGCCTGACGGCATGCGCTGCGACATCGACGGCAATCTGTGGTGCGGCTGGGGCATGGGCGATCCCGAGCTCGACGGCGTCGTCGTGTTTGCGCCGGACGGCGTCATGATCGGCCGCATCGCGCTGCCGGAACGCTGCGCGAACTTGTGCTTCGGCGGCGTCAAGCGCAACCGCCTGTTCATGGCGGCAAGCCAGTCGATCTATGCGCTCTACGTCAACACCCAAGGCGCGCTCGGCGGTTGATCCGACCGTCATTGCGAGGAGCTCGTGACAAAATTGCAGAGCAATTTTGCACTGAAGCGACGAAGCAATCCATCTTTCCGCGCATGAGGAGAGATGGATTGCTTCGCTTCGCTCGCAATGACGAGGCCTCAATCTTTAAAAGACCCGCATCTTACAAACTTTGCATGCCAAAACGTCTGACGCCGGAGCGGTGATCCGCCCCGGCGCCAGAATGTTGTCTCTCGTAGCTTGCGCTTACGCGGCGTTGTAGCCGGCGACAGCCTTGGCTTCGAGATATTCTTCCAGACCGAAGCGGCCCCACTCGCGGCCGTTGCCGGACTGCTTGTAGCCACCGAACGGCGCACTGCGCTCATTCGGCACGCCCTGCAGATTGACGTTGCCGGCGCGGATCTGGCGGCCGACGCGGCGCGCGGTTTCCACGGTGTCGGCGGAGACGTAACCGGCGAGACCATAGGGCGTATCGTTGGCGATCTTCACCGCCTCAGCCTCGTCCTTGGCGCCGAGGATGGTCAGCACCGGTCCGAAGATTTCCTCGCGGGCGATCGTCATGTCGTTGGTGACGTCGGCGAAGATGGTCGGACGGACATAGAAGCCCTTGTTGACGCCCTCGGGCAGGCCCGGACCACCGGCGACCAGCGTTGCGCCCTCGTCGATGCCCTTCTGGATCAGCGTCTGGATCTTGTCCCACTGACCGCGGTTGACCACCGGGCCGATCGTGGTGCCGTCGGCACGCGGATCGCCGGCCTTGGTCTTGTCGGCGACGCCCTTCGCGATCGCGGCCACTTCCTTCATCTTGGAGAGCGGCACGATCATGCGCGACGGCGCGTTGCAGGACTGGCCCGAGTTGTTGAACATGTGCATCACGCCGCCGGTCACCGCCTTGGCGAGGTCGGCGCCTTCGAGGATCACGTTCGGCGACTTGCCGCCGAGCTCCTGGCTGACGCGCTTGACGGTCGGCGCCGCACGCTTGGCGACGTCGACGCCGGCGCGGGTCGAGCCGGTGAACGAGATCATGTCGATGTCCGGATGCTCGCTCATCGCGGCACCCACCTCCGGGCCGAGGCCGTTGAGCAGGTTGAACACGCCCTTCGGCACGCCGGCTTCATGGAGGATTTCCGCGAAGATCAGCGCCGAGGTCGGGGTGAACTCCGACGGCTTCAGGATCATGGTGCAACCGGCGGCGAGCGCGGGCGCGACCTTGCAGGCGATCTGGTTGAGCGGCCAGTTCCAGGGGGTGATCATGCCGACGACGCCGACCGGCTCGCGCACGATCACGGCGGTGCCCATGGTTTCCTCGAACTCGTACTTCTTGAGCACTTCGAGGGTGTTCATGAGATGGCCGAGGCCGGCGCCGGCCTGCAGCTTCTCGGCCATCGGCAGCGGAGCGCCCATCTCGTCGGAGACGGCGGCGCCGATTTCCTTCATGCGGCCCTTGTAGACCTCGACGACCTTGGTGAGCAGCGCGATGCGCTCCTCGCGGCTGGTCTTGGAATAGGTCTCGAACGCGCGCTTGGCGGCGGCGACTGCCTTGTCGACATCGGCCTTGGAGCCGAGCGCAATCTCATACATCGCTTCTTCGGTCGCCGGATTGACGACGGGGGTGGACTTGCCTTTGACGACGGGATCGACCCAGGCGCCGTCGATGTAGAATTGCATGCGATTGACCATCGGAAACCTCTTGTAGGGGGCGTATGGATAAGGGGAACGGAAAGCGTTCGGCAGGCATCCTTGCACGAAAGCAGGGCGAATTGAACCCGCCATATGCGGGGCGCGGCTCGTGCACGCCCACGGCATATAATGTCGCTGCCGCACCGGTGGCAAGACATGCCACCGCCCCTCATCGATCGCTTTACACCGCCATCTTGCGATGCCGCACCGGGGCGCCGACCGACACGCTCTCCGCCGCATCGATGATGGCATTGGCGTCGATACCGTAGTGGCGGTAGAGGTCGCCGATCGTCCCGGTCTGGCCGAAATGTTCGACACCGAGCGCCTCGAGGCGGTGGCCGCGCACGCTGCCGAGCCAGCCGAGCGAGGCCGGATGGCCGTCGATCACGGTCACAATGCCGCAGTCGCGGCCGAGCGGCGCCAGCATGCGCTCGATATGACTCAAATGCTGCGCGCCGCGACGATCGCGACGCAAATTCCGCGCGGCGGACCAACCGGCATAGAGCCGGTCGGCAGAGGTTACCGCCAAGAGACCGACATCGCGGTGGCTTTCGCCGATCAGGCCGACCGCCTCGATCGCCTCCGGCGCGACCGTGCCGGTATAGGCAATGACGACGTCGCAGTTCGGGCCCGGCCTGCGCATCCAGTAGGCGCCCTCGGTGATGTCGCGCTGCAGGTCCGGCGTCATGATCCGTTGCGGCTGCTCCAGCGTTCGTGTCGAGAGTCGCAAGTAAACCGAACCACCCTCGGCGCCCTCCCGCTGCATGTGGCCAAAGCCCCAGCCCATGATCACGGCAAGTTCATCGACAAAGGCCGGATCGAACGAGGCGAGCCCATCCTGTCCGATCCCGATCAGCGGCGTCTTGATCGACTGATGCGCGCCGCCTTCCGGCGCGAGCGAGATGCCCGACGGCGTCGCCGCCACCATGAAGCGGGCATCCTGGTAGCAGGCATAGTTCAGCGCATCGAGGCCGCGCTCGATGAAGGGATCGTACAGCGTGCCGACCGGCAGCAGCCTCGCGCCGTTGATCTGCTGCGACAGGCCGAGCGCCGAGAGCATGATGAACAGATTCATCTCGGCGATGCCGAGCTCGAGGTGTTGCCCCTTCGGCGAATATTCCCAGGTGTAGGCCGACGGGATCTTCTCCTGTCGGAACAAATCGTGGTTCTCCGCCTTGGCGAACAGGCCGCGGCGGTTGACCCAGGCGCCGAGATTGGTCGACACGGTGACGTCGGGCGAAACGGTGACGATGCGCGACGCGAGCTCGCTGTCGCCACGCGCCAGTTCGTGCAGCACGAGGCCAAAGCCCTGCTGCGTCGACATCTGCGCGGAGGCCTTGAACGCCAGCCGCTCCGGCACATCGATTTCAGGCGCCGACAGCCGGCGACGGCCCTCGCGATTGAACGGCGCCTCCGCCAGGAATGCCTCGAGCTTCGCGGGCGCCTGCGACAGGCCTTCGAACTTGTCCCACTCGTGGCCGGTGCGGATGTTCTGGCTCGCGCGCCACTTCTCCATCTGCGCGACGGTCATCAGGCCGGCGTGGTTGTCCTTGTGGCCCTGCATCGGCAGGCCGACGCCCTTGATGGTGTAGGCGATGAAGCAGACCGGACGGTCGTGATCAACAGCCTCGAAGGCCTCGATCATGCTCGCCATGTCGTGGCCGCCGAGATTCGACATCAGCGCCAGCAACTCGTCGTCGCTACGGCGGTCGATCAGGGCCGACACGTCACCCTGGTCTCCGATGTCGTCGCGCAGATGCTTGCGGAATGCAGCACCGCCCTGAAAGCAGAGCGCCGCGTACATCTGGTTCGGGCAATTGTCGATCCAGCGCTTCAACGCCTCGCCGCCGGGCTCGGCAAATGCCTCGAGCATCAGCTTGCCGTACTTCACGATCACCACGTCCCAGCCGAAATTGCGGAACATGGTCTCGAACTTGGCCCACAGTCCCTCGCGCACGACCGCGTCGAGCGACTGCCTGTTGTAGTCGACCACCCACCAGGTGTTGCGCAGGCCGTGCTTCCACCCCTCCAGCAGCGCCTCGAAGATGTTGCCCTCGTCCATCTCGGCGTCGCCGACCAGCGCGATCATGCGGCCCTCGGGCCGGTCGTTCAGCCAGCCATGCGCCTTGACGTAGTCCTGCACCAGCGAGGCGAACAACGTCTGCGCCACGCCGAGGCCGACCGAGCCGGTGGAGAAGTCGACGTCGTCGACATCCTTGGTGCGGGAGGGATAGGACTGCGCGCCCTTGTAGCCGCGGAAATTCTCCAGCTTGTCGCGGGTCTGATGGCCGAACAGATACTGGATCGCGTGGAACACCGGGCTCGCATGCGGCTTCACCGCGACGCGATCCTGCGGGCGCAGCACCGAGAAATACAGCGCCGACATGATGTTGGCGAGCGAGGCCGACGATGCCTGGTGGCCGCCGACCTTCAACCCGTCGCTGGAGGGCCTGACATGGTTGGCGTGATGGATGGTCCACGACGACAGCCACAGCACCTTGCGGGCCAAGGCTGTGAGCATGTCGAGGCGTTCAGGCGCGATTCCCATGGCAATGCTCCCAGGCGATATCCCCGATGTTACTGCCGGCCGCGCCGCCGAAAATCTCAATTCCACGCGACAGCACAGGAAAAATTGGGATAAATTCCCACGATCCGGCCGCAACTGACGAGTTCATCCCAATGCCCGCCCTCGATGCCATCGACCGCAAGATCCTGAGTCTGCTCCAGACCGACAGCCGCATGACGATGCAGGAGCTCGCCGACAAGGTCGGTCTGTCGGTGTCGCCCTGCCACCGCCGGGTCAAGCTGCTCGAGGAGCGCGGCGTGATCTCCCGCTACATCGCAACCGTCGACCAGAAATCGATCGGGCTGCACGTCTCCGTCTTCATCTCGATCAAGCTGGCGCGGCAGAAGGAGGAAGACCTCAACCGCTTCGCACGTGCGATCTCGAAATGGGACGAGGTACTCGAGTGCTATCTGATGACCGGCAACCGCGACTATTTGCTGCGCGTCGTCGCCGCCGACCTCTCCTCCTATGAAGCGTTCCTGAAGAACAAGCTGACCCGGCTCGACGGCATCGCCTCGATCGAGTCGAGCTTTGCGCTGAGCCAGGTGAAGTATTCGACGGCGCTGCCGGTGTGAGGGGTGTTGGGTTGGGACGTGCTCGTGCCAAGCCCCAACTGTCGTCCCTGCGAAAGCAGGGACCCATACTCCGCAGCCGGTGTTGTGAACGGGACTTATCGTTCCGCCATCGCACGACAATGACGATTTGTGGTTATGGGTCCCTGCT
>NZ_JACMYO010000096.1 GCF_020889685.1 Bradyrhizobium oropedii | reverse complement strand
CGGCGGGGCGGGTCGCGGCGAACAGCTCGACATAGATCCGCTCGTGCTCGAACGCGTTCTTGCCGATCACCCGCGCCGACAGCCGCTCGATCGCCGCCGTCACACCGGGCGCGCCAAAACCCTCGTCATATTCGCTCCAGCCGACCAGTCCGTCCGTGGTCGTCACCTTGACGAAGTGATAATTCCGCCAGCCGGCATCGCAGGCGAGCGTTTCGACGCTTTTGATGGTGGTGGATTTGCTCATGGTTTCCCGCCCGGCTTTTGTTGATGTTGCGCAAGTTCAACAACGGATCGGCGGACGCGTCAATTCGCGCCGGGTGCAGAGCTCTTAGGCGGATTGGCGGAGGTGACGTCGTATCTTCACACGCTCGTGTCCCCAACCGTCATCCAAGGTGCGCGGAACGCGCATCTCGAAGGATGCACGGCCCCGCTCGTGGCCGTCGACCCTTCGAGACGCCGCTTCGCGGCTCCTCAGGGTGACGGGAAGGGTTTCGCGATCAGGGCCGGAACAATGTCGGCCTTTGTCGCTCGAACGTCTTGCGGCCGCGTTTGAAGCCCATCAGCACGTCGGGCAGTTCGGCGATCGCATTGGTTCCGCTGTCGGTGTCGAGCACGACGATATCGGCGGGGTTGCCGACCGCGATGCCGTAGTCGCGCAGGTTCATCAGGCGGGCCGGCAGCTCGGTGACGAGATCGAGGCAGGTGTCGAACTCGCCGATCCCGGCATGGGCGGCATTGGCATAGAGATTGGCCATCCGCAGCAGCGATGCGTCTCCGAACGGCGTGAACGGGTTCTGCACATTGTTGGTCGCGACCGAGCACAGCACGCCATCGGCGACCAGTCGGTGCGCCGACGTCAGCCCGCGCGGGGCGTTATGCGTGGCGTCGCGCCCCATCAGATAGAGGTCGGTCGCGGGCAGCACGGTGACCGCGACGCCGGCCTCGGCGAGACGTGCGCTCGCCGCCTTCAGGCTGTCCGGCGGCAGCGCGGACAGCTTGGTCGCGTGCCCGATCGCGACGCGTCCCTGATAGTTGCGCCGCTCGGTCTGCCGGCAGACCTCCTCCATGTGCGACCAGGACGGATCGAGGTCGAAGTCGAGATGGAAGTCGACATCGATGTCGAATTGTTGCGCCAGATCGAAGATGCGCGCGATCTGCGTGTTCGGGTCGGTGTCGACATAGGGGCAGCCGCCGATCACATCCGCGCCGTCCTTGAGCGCCGCGACCAAGAGCTCGTCGGCGCCGGGATCGTTGGTCAGGCCCTCCTGCGGAAAGGCACAAAGAGAGAGGTCCAGCGCCCAGGCATAGTCGTGCTTCAGCGCCTTGACCGCCTCGAAACTGCGCAGCCCGATCCGCGGGTCGATCTCGACATGGGTCCGCATCCGCGTGGTGCCTGCCATGATCGCGCGCTCGATCACCTTGGCGCCGCGTGCATAGACATCCTCGACCGTGAAGTCGCGCTTCATGGCCGACACCGCGCGGATCGCGTCACCGAGACTGGCGTGGTCGTGGCCGCAGCGGCCGAGCAGGCAGGCCTTGTCGAGATGGATATGGGTGTCGACGAAGCCGGCCAGCGCCAGCCGGCCGCCGAGATCGACCTCGACGGCCTCGCAGGAGAGATGCGGCGCGACCGCGGCGATCCTGCCGCCGGCAACGCCGATATCGACCGCCGACGCGGATTGGCGCGTCACGGCATTACGGAAGACCAGGTCGAAGGCAGGTTTCGCGATCATCGGGGAAACATCAGGATGGTTTGAGCCTAGCGGAAGGGGCGGGAACCGGCAGCATCAGATTGTGTGCAGTTTGCCTAGCAGATTGTCTAAAAAATATGCATACACTTTGTCGGCCAAATTGTAGAGTCCTGTTTGTCCCTGGAGGCCCCGTCATGTCCATTACCGCCCAAGCCGATGCCCGCCCGCTGTCCGATGCCGAGATCGTGGAAGCCTATCTGACCGCATCGATGATTCCCGATCCCGATGCGGCGGCGGCCTATATGAAGCCGGGCACGGTGATCACCTTCACCGGCGGGCGCGAATTCGACCATCCGCGCGGGCCGACCGGCTTCAACGCCAAGCGCTATCGCTGGGTGAAAAAGCGGATGGACCGCTTCGACGTCTGCCCGGGCACCGGCGAGACCGTGGTCTACAGCGTCGGCACGCTCTACGGCGAATGGATCGACGGCACGCCGTTCGAAGGCAACCGCTATGTCGATCGCTTCGTGGTGAAGGGCGGGCAGATCGTCAAGATGGACGTCTGGAACGACAGCGCCGAGCGGATTTTGGTGCAGCGGGGGATTGAGGGGTAGGGAGCGCGTCGCTGTTTCCCCGTCATCCTGAGGTGCGAGCTCTTGCGAGCCTCGAAGGATCGACGGCCACCAGCGGGGCCGTGCATCCTTCGAGACGCGCTACGCGCTCCTTGGGATGACGCGGATAGAGTAGCGGCAACCCCTAGCGCCGCGCCGCCTTCGGCAGCTTCACCACGCGATCGCCGCTCGCCTCATCGGCATAGGGCGCAAGGATATCCAGCAGATCCCGGCCGCGCTGCGGGCTCGGCGCGACCAGGGCGCGGGTCGCCACCGAATCCAGATGGCTGTGCATCAACCCCATCACCTTGTCGACGTCGCCCTTCACCAGCGCCGCGATGATCGCGCGGTGCTCGTTGATCGCGCATTCCGATGAATGCGGCCGGCTGTACAGCGATAGCGTCAGGCAGCAGCGGTAGGCGACCTCGCTGACATAGCGCACCAGGATCGGGCTGTTCGTCATGTGGGCGAGCAGGATGTGGAATTCGGTGGCGAGCCGGATCGAGACCGCGTCGGTGCCGTCGCGGGCACGATCCTCGGCGTCGACATGGGCGGTGAGTTCGGCGATCTGCGGCTTGGTCAGCTTGCCCGCCAGTTGCCGCACCACCAGCCGCTCCAGCTCGATGCGGATGTCGAAGGCATCGCGCGCCTCCTGCCAGCTCGGCGTCGCCACCACCGCGATGCGATTGCGGCGCAGCTCGACCAGGCCTTCCGCGGCCAATTGGCCGAGCGCATGCCGCGCAATTGTGCGGCTGACGCCGAAGCGCTCGCCGAGCGAATCCTCGGGCAGCTTCGCGCCGGGCTCCAGCGCCTGCTCGATGATCGCGCGCCGCAACGCACGGCAGATCACGCTGACCTTGTCGGACGATTCAGCCGTCTTGCTGGTGTCGGCGCGCCCCGCCATTGCCGCGAATCCCTCTCGAAAGCTGCCTCGAACGCCTCTCTATCATACCGCAAAAACAATCGATCGCCCGAATTGCATGCAGTTCGGGCTGTGGATTGCCTAAAAGGAATCCGGCTCCCCAAGGTACGGATCGCGTGATCCCCTTGATTTTCAACGGGTCGGCCGCTGGCATCCAGCTTGCATGCACTTTGCTCGTGATGCGTATGCAACCAAATTCCGAATTTGCCGGCGAGCCGATGGCCGCCGGATCCGTGCCGACCGCCATCGAGCTGTCGGAAGCCTCCGTCACCTTCGGCCGCGGCGCCCGCGCCGTGCCGGCCCTGTCCAAGACCACGCTGCGGATCGCCGACGGCGAGTTCGTGGCGCTGGTCGGTCCATCCGGCTGCGGCAAGTCCACCATCCTGCGACTGGTCAGTGGCCTGGCGCGGCCGACCACCGGCGTCGTCATCGTCGGCGGCCGCGAAGTCGCGGCGCGGGCGATGCGGGTCGGCATGGCGTTTCAGAACCCGACCATGCTGCCATGGATGACGATCGAAAAGAACATCATGCTGCCGCTGAAGATCGTCGAGCCGTTCCGCTCGCAGTTTCGCAGGCTGCGCAAGACCGAGTTCCGCGACAAGGCCAATGCGCTCCTTGAGCAGGTCGGGCTGAAGGGTTTTGGCGGCCGCTATCCCTGGCAGCTCTCCGGCGGCATGCTCCAGCGCGCCAATCTGTGCCGCGCGCTGATCCACGAGCCGCGCATGCTGCTGCTCGACGAGCCGTTCGGCGCGCTCGACCAGTTCACCCGCGAGGAATTGTGGGGAATTCTTCAGCAGCTCTGGATGACGCACAAGCCGACCGTGCTGCTGGTCACCCACGATCTGCGCGAAGCCGGCTTCCTCGCCAGCCGCATCTGCGTGATGAGCGCGCGCCCCGGCCGCATCCTCGATGACTCCAGCGTGGCTTTCGCCCGCCCGCGCACCGTGGCGATGACGTTCGAGCCTGACTTCGTCGCGCTCAACCAGAAACTCCGCGCCTTCATCGTCGATGCGCGCACCGCCGCGCGCGAGGGAGCCTGACCATGCCCGTGTCGGATATCAGGCAGAAGGTCTGGTCGGGCGCCTTGATCGTGCTGTTCTTCGTCGCCTGGGAGCTGTTCTGCCTGATGACGGGGATGTCGGATCTCGTGCTGCCGCGACCGTCGCAGATCTTCGTCACGTTGTTCGAGAAATTCCCGATCCTCTGGCCGCATATCGTGCAGACGCTGGTCACCACCATGATCGGCTTCGTGCTCGGCGTAGCCCTGGGCGTTGCGCTGGGTGCGGTGATCGGAGTGTCAAAAACCGCTTACGACACCTGCTACCCGCTGCTGGTCGGGTTCTCCTCGATCCCGAAGGTCGCGGTGGTGCCGATCTTCGTGCTGTGGTTCGGCTCCGGCACGGTGCCGGCGGTGCTGACCTCGCTGTCGATTTGCTTCTTCCCGATCGTCGTCAACATCGCCACCGGCCTTGCCACCACCGAGCCCGAGCTCGAGGACGTGCTGAAGGCGCTCGGCGCCAGCAAGCTCGACATCCTCTGGAATGTCGGGCTGCCGCGGACGATGCCGTTCTTCTTCGCTTCGCTGAAGGTCGCGATCTCCTACGCCTTCGTCGGCGCGGTGCTGTCGGAAACCGTCGCCTCGAACCGCGGCATCGGCAACGTCATGATGACCGCGTCCTCCAATTTCAACGTGCCGCTGGTGTTCGCCGGATTGTTCGTGCTCGCCGGTCTCGGCGTCGCGCTCTACGTGCTGTTCTCGCTGATCGAGGGCCAGGTGACCGGCTGGGCGACCCGCAAGGACAATGTCATCGCCACCTGAATCTGTTCGTCATCGCCGTTCACTGGAATTGAGGAGGTCGTCATGCTGAAGACAATAAGCGCCGCGCTGTTGGGATTGGCCCTGGTCGCGGGTCCCGCGCGCGCCGAGGACACCACCATCAAGTTCACGCTGGGCTGGAAGACGCAGGGCTCGGACGCCGCGTTCTTCTACGCCAAGGACAACGGCTACTTCAAAGAGGAAGGCCTCAACGTCGTGATCGACCAGGGCGAAGGCTCCGGCGCGACCGTGACGCGCATCATGTCGGGCGCCTACGACGCCGGGTTCGGCGACGTCAACGCGATCATCCAGAATGCTTCGACCAGGCCGCAGGATGCGCCGGTCATGGTCTACATGATGTGGAACCAGCCGCCGTTCGCAATCGTCGCCAAGAACGCGAGCGGCATCAAGACCATCAAGGATTTCGAAGGCCATACGCTCGGCGGCGCGCAGGGCACGCCGACCACGCGGCTGCTGCCGGTGTTCGTGCACAAGAACGGGCTCGACGGCGAGAAGATCAAGGTCTCCAACATGGCGCCGAACCTGCAGGAGCCGATGCTGATCAAGGGCGACATCGATGCCGCGCTGGTGTTCAACATCACGAGCTACTTCAACCTGGTGCTGAATCGCCAGGACCCCGACAAGGACTTCAAATGGTTCTCGTTCGGCGACTACGGGCTCGACCTCTATTCCAACGGCGTGATGGTGTCGCGCAAGCTGATCGCCTCGAATCCGAAGGCGGTGGCCGGGCTGGTGCGTGCCATCAACAAGGGCGCGATCGCGGTTGCCAAGGACCAGAACGCCGCCATGAAGGCGGCGCTGAACTATGACAATCTGATCAACGTCGATGTCGAGAAGCGCCGGTTGCAATATTCCTTCGAGAAGCTGATCGTCTCGCCGGAGATGAAGGACATCGGCGTCGGCGACGTCAAGGACGAGCGCATGGCCCGCGCCATCGGCTTCATCGTCGAAGGCTACCAGCTCACCCGCACGCCGACCCCGGCCGAGGTGTTCTCCCGCGAATTCCTGCCGCCGCGCGCGGAGCGGGAGCTGGTGTATACGGCGAATTGAGTTTAGTCGCTATTGCGAGCGAAGGCGGAGGGCTTATCCCCGTCATTGCGAGCGAAGCGAAGCAATCCATGACTCCGCTTGCGGCAATCATGGCTCCGCTTGCAGCAATATGGATTGCTTCGTCGCTTCGCTCCTCGCAATGACGAAGGAGGGAAGCGATGCAGTTCCGGAGGCCGATGCGCTCGACCTGCTGTTCGCACGCGGCAATGCGTCGCTGATCTCCGCGCTTGTGGTCGATGGTCGCACCGCCGCCAAGACCGGCCGGTGCCTTGGTGTTGATCTTCCGGCCATTGAGCAGGAACTGCGCGGCATCACGCGCGCGAGCGCTGCCTCATACGCGCATGTCTTGCGCGCATGGCCGCGACTGTCGAGCTCATTGCAGCATTGGTTTGAAGCGCAGCTCACCTGCAATTAGCTGCACAATCGTCGTTTCGCGCCGAGCAGCAACTCCAGTCGATCTCTCGCAAATTCCGTCAAGCGGAAGAAAATTCCACTTGCATCACACAGACGGCGCGGCTTCAAGTTCAGGCAACAAGAAACTGAATCAGTCGCTGTCACCGGCTGGTCATGTTGTCGCGAGGAAGCCTGATGGGCGCGTTGTCGCATCTACGGATTGTCGAGATCGGAAGTGCTGCGGCGACGAGCTATTGCGCGCGGCTGTTTGCCGATTTCGGCGCCGACGTGCAGAAGGTCGAGCCGCCTGGCGGCGATCCGATCCGCCGCGCCGCGCCGCTGACGCCGCAAGGGCACAGCGCATGGTTCGCGTTTCTCAATTTCAACAAATCGAGTGTCGTGCTCGACAAAAGCGACGCGGCGCGGCTCGGTGCGCTGATCGCCGACTGCGACATCCTGCTCGACGGGCGCGGCATCGATGCGGCTGACTGTCCCGACATCGATCTCGATGCGATCAAGCGGGACAGTCCCGGCCTGATCCATCTCGACCTCGCCTGGTTCGGCGATCGCGGTCCCTACGCCGGTTTCGCAGCAACGGACTCCACGATCCGCGCGCTGACCGGGCTCGTGAAGCTGGTCGGACCCGAGCAGGGGCCGCCGATGCACGCGCCGGATTTCCAGACCGGCATCCTGGGCGGGCTGTGGGGCTTCATCGCGGCGGCCTCCTCAGTGCTCGGCCGCATGCAGGATGGGCGCGGGCGCAGCAGCCATCTCAGCCTGTTCGAGGCGAGCATCGCCGTCACCGAATACATCATGTTCGAGGCGTTCCAGCGCGGCGACATCATGCGGCGGATCGGCGTCAACCGGTTCTGGCCGACCTTTCCGGTCGGCATCTACGAGACCAAGCAAGGCTGGCTCGGCGTCACCACGGTGACCCCGGCGCAGTGGCGCGCGTTCTGCGAAATGCTCGGGCTCAACGATCTGCGCGACGATCCGACGCTGGTCATGGGCGTCGACCGGCTGCCGCACGTCGCCGAGATCGAAGCCAAGATCCTGCCGAAGCTGAAGCAGCGTACTGCGCAGGAATGGTTTGCCGAGGGTCTCAAGCGCAAGATCCCGATCGTGCCCGTGCCGGAGATCTCGGATCTCATCGCCGATGAGGAGAAGCGTGCCCGCGGCGCCATCGTTCCGATCGCGGTCGGCGACGAGACCGGCCTTTCCGCCGGCACGATGCAGCGGCTGATGGGGACGCCGCCGCTGCGCGGTGGCCGCGTGCCTGATCTCGGCGAGCAGCAGGCGAGGCCCGAGGCCACGCCGCGTGCGCCGGCGCCGAAGCCGGCTCCGGCCAATCGCTTGCCGCTCGAGGGCATCCGGGTCGTCGACTTCTCGATGGGCTGGGCCGGGCCGATCTGCACCCGCACGCTCGCCGATCTGGGCGCCGACGTCATCAAGATCGAGGCGACCCAGTACCCGGACTGGTGGCGCGGCGTCGACCGCCGCCCGGCCTATGTGCTGGAGCAGATGTACGAGAAGTCGGTGCGCTACTGCATCATGAACCGCAACAAGCGCGGCATCACGCTCGATTTGACCCGGCCGAAGGGACTCGAGCTGGCAAAGCGCCTGCTCGCCGATGCCGACCTCGTGGTCGACAATTATTCGGTCGAGGTGCTGCCCAAGCTCGGCCTCGGCTACGACGTGCTCAGCAAGCTCAATCCAAAGCTGGTGATGATGTCGATGTCGGCGTTCGGCGCCGGCAGCGCGCATCGTGATTGCCGCGCCTATGGCTCGACGCTGGAGCAGGGCTCCGGCCTGCCGAGCGTGATCGGGGATGCCGGCGGCCCGCCGGTGATGAGCCACACCGCGTTCGGCGACGCGGTCGGCGGCCTCAACGGCGCTGCCGCGGTGCTGATCGCGCTGATCCATGCGAAGCTTACGGGGCGGGGCCAGTTCATCGATCTCGCCCAGATCGAATGCATGATGCCGTTCGCCGCGCCCTGGATCGTCGCGCATTCGATCGACGGCAAGGAGCCTTCGAAATACGGCAACCGCCATCCGGATTTCGTGCCGCATGGCTGCTTTCGCTGCAATGGCGAAGACAACTGGATCGTCGTCGCAGTGTCCGACGATGCGATGTGGCCGAAACTTGCGCGGCTGCTGGGCCGTGCCGACTGGGCGTCGAACGAGACGCTCAAGACGGCCGCGGGCCGCCGCGCCGTCGAGGCCGAGATCGAGGCTGCGATCACAGCCTGGACCTCGGCGCGCGACGCGGATGCGGCGATGGCCGCGCTGCAATCTGCCGGTGTTGCCTCCGGCGTCGCGCGGTTGCCGATCGATCTGCTGCAAGACTCGCAACTGCACGCCCGCGGCTTCATCCAGCAGGTCGAGCGCGCTTTCATCGGACAACATCCGCAGCCATCGATGCCGTTCCGCGAGGGCGATGCGCCGTTTGCGATCCGCTCGGTGCCGCCGACGCTCGGCGAGCACAACCGCGAGATCCTCGGCGGCATGCTCGGCCTTTCCGAGGCGGAACTTGAAGAGCTCAGCCGCGAGGGCATTATCGGCACCGAGATGCTGATGGAGGAGCAGCTGGTGAAAAAGAAGAAGCGGGCGGCGGGTTGATGGGCGAAGGCCAGCCGGCACAGCGCAAGTCGGAGGTTGCGCGCGAGGGCGCGCGGCCGCTGCTGTCCGTGCGCGGGCTCGGCATCCGTTTCAAGACCACGCAGGGCATCTGGCAGGCGACGCGCCGGATCGACTTCGACATCGCGCCCGGCGAGCGCGTCGGCATCGTCGGCGAGAGCGGCTGCGGCAAGACCATCACCGGCCTCTCGATCCTGCGGCTGTTGCCGGGCAATTTTGCCGGCCTCGATGGCAAGATCCTGTTCGATGGCGTCGATCTCGCCTCCTGTAGCCCGCGGCAGATGCGTGCGATCCGCGGCAAGCGGATCGCGATGATCTTCCAGGAACCGATGAGCGCGCTCGATCCGGTCTTCACCGTCGGGCACCAGATCGCGGAGACGTTGCGGGTCCACAGCAATGTCGGCGAGGAGGAGGCGCGCGCCAGGACGCTGGAGATGCTTCGCCGCGTCGGCATCGCCTCGCCGGAGCGGCGGATCGACGATTATCCGCATCAGCTCTCCGGCGGCATGCGCCAACGCGTGATGATTGCGGCCAGCCTGATCTGCGGGCCGCAGCTTCTGATCGCGGACGAGCCGACCACCGCGCTCGACGTCACCGTGCAGGCGCAGATCCTCGAGCTGCTGCGCGACATCAGCGAGACCTCGAAGACCGCGCTGATGCTGATCACCCACGATCTCGGCGTCGTCGCCGAGACCTGCACGCGGATGATCACGATGTATGCCGGCGAGGTGATCGAGGACGCCACCGTCGACGAGGCGCTGGTGCGGCCGCTGCATCCCTATACGTCAGGCCTGCTGCGCTCGTTGCCGCATTTGAGCCCGCGTCACGGCCGGCTGCCGTCGATCCCGGGCCGGGTGCCGTCGATCGCCGAGATGCCGGCCGGCTGCCGCTTCCGCGCCCGCTGCGCGCATGCCACCAAAGGCTGCGAGGCCGAGCAGAAGCTGCAGGACGCCGGTGGCGGCCGCAAGGTGCGTTGCTGGCGCTTTGCCGAGCTCAATCTGCCCGGCGCGCTGCATCCGCCGGACACTTCCGCCAGCGCCAGGGTTGCGCGCCAATGACCGCAGCCACAGCCGAGCCTCGCCGCGACGCCATCGTCTCGGTGCGCGACCTCCAGGTCCGCTTCCAGACCTCGGACCGCCGCGCCACCGTGAAGGCGGTTGACGGCGTCAATTTCGACGTCCGCCGCGGCGAGACCTTCGGCATCATCGGTGAGTCAGGCTCGGGCAAGACCACGATCGGCCGCGCGCTGGTGTTTCTGCTCAATCCCAGTGCCGGCGCCGTCCTGCATGACGGCATCGATCCAACGGCATTGTCGCGCCGGCAATTCCAAAGCCATCGCCGCGACTACCAGATCATCTTCCAGGAT
Organism: Bradyrhizobium oropedii; assembly: GCF_020889685.1. Classification (GTDB taxonomy): domain Bacteria; phylum Pseudomonadota; class Alphaproteobacteria; order Rhizobiales; family Xanthobacteraceae; genus Bradyrhizobium; species Bradyrhizobium oropedii. The sequence continues at coordinate 20,998 of NZ_JACMYO010000096.1, read as the reverse complement.
CCGAATGCCGCGTTGAACCCGCGCATGACCATTCTGGCCTCGGTGCTAGAGCCGCTGCAACTCGCCGGTGTCGGCAATAGTGCCGAGCGCGAGCGGCTGGCGCGCGAGGCGCTGGAGCGCGTCGGCCTGCCGCAGGAGTTCGGCGAGCGCTATCCGCACCAGCTCTCCGGCGGCCAGAAGCAGCGCGTGGTGATCGCCCGCGCGCTAACGCTCAAGCCAAAGCTGATCGTCTGCGACGAGGTGGTGGCCGCGCTCGACATGTCGATCCGCGGCGACGTGCTCAATTTGTTTGCCGACCTGCAGCGCGACCTCGGGCTCACCTACGTCTTCATCACGCATGATCTCGCCGTGGTCTCGCATATCAGCGAGCGCGTCGCGGTGATGTATCTCGGCCAGTTCGTCGAGCTCGGGCCCACCGAGGAGGTCGCCGAGCGGCCGCTGCATCCCTACACGATCGCGCTGCTCTCCGCCGAGCCGCGGCCGCTGCCGTCGTCGATGCGGCAGGAGAGCCGCATCGTGCTGCAGGGCGAGGTGCCGAGCCCGATCGATCCGCCGTCGGGCTGCCGCTTCCGCACCCGCTGCCCGCACGCGCAGCCGCTCTGCACCGAGCGGGTGCCGGAGTGGCGCGAGCTGAAGCCCGATCACTGGGTGGCCTGCCATTTCGCCGACCGCCCGAATTTTTCGAACAACTAGAGCATGATCCGGAAAAGTGTGAAGCAGCTTTCCGACAAGATCATGCTCCAAGCAAAACTGGAGACGACGCCATGACGATGACGACACGACGCGGGGCCATGGCGCTGATCTCGGCGGCGCTTGCCGGCACCACGCTCGGCGGCCGCGCGTTCGCGCAAGGCGCGCCGAAGAAGGGCGGTACCTTGCGCATCTCAGCGCCGGCCAATCCGTCGAGCCTCGATCCGGCGACCGGCGGCGCCGGCTCCGATCACGCCTTCCTGTTCACGATGTACGACACGCTGACCGAATGGGAGTTCGACACGCTGAAGCCGAAGCCGGGGCTTGCCGAGAGCTGGAAGTTCACCGATCCCAATACGCTGGTGCTGAATATCCGCGCCGGGGTCACCTTCCATGACGGCACGCCGCTCGACGGTGAAGCCGTCAAGTTCAACCTCGATCGCAACCGCGGCGATGCGAAGTCGAACATCAAGGCCGATCTGCTGTCAGTCGCCTCGGTCGAGGTCACCGGCCCGCAGCAGGTGACCTTGAAGCTGAAGACGCCCGACACCGCGCTGCCCGGCATTCTCTCCGACCGCGCCGGCATGATGGTGTCGCCCACTGCGCTGAAGGCGGCCGAAGGCGGCGTCGTCACCCGCAAGCCGGTCGGCGCCGGCGCCTATGCCTTCGTGAGCTGGGCCGACGGCGAAAAGATCGTGGTCAAGCGCAACGAGAAATACTGGAAGCCGGAGCGGCCGTATCCCGACGGCATCGAAATCTCGATCATTCCCGAGCTCACCACCGGTGCCCGCTCGGTCACCGCCGGCCAGAACGACCTGATCTATCAGCTGCCGCCGCGGCAGAAGGCGATCATCGAGCGCGCTTCGAGCGTCAAGGTGGTGCACGGCCCGACGCTCTATGTGTTCCAGATCTTCCTGAACTGGGCCAGGCCGCCGTTCGACAACATCAAGGTTCGCCAGGCGCTCAACTTCGCGATCGACCGCGAGTCCTTCGTCAAGGCCGCGCTCGCCGGCCTCGCAGAACCGGCCTACATGAACCTGCCGAAGTCGCACTGGGCCTATGATGCCGAGGTCGCCAAGCTCTATCCCTACGATCCCGACAAGGCGCGCAAGCTGCTCGCCGAAGCCGGCTTCAAGGAAGGCACCCCGATCGAGATCGGCGGTTACACCGATCAGGATTCGGTGCAGCGCGAAGAGATCCTGCTCGAGCAATTGCGCAAGGCCGGTATCAACGTGAAGTTCGTCAACGGCACTGTCGCGGAAGCCTCTGCAGCCTTCTTCGGTCCGGAAAAGAAAGGGGCCGGGTTGCTCTCGGCCTGGACCGGACGGCCCGATCCGAGCCTGACCTATTCGCTGATGTTCACCAAGGACGCCTATTACAATGGCGGACGTGCGCCGGTGCCGCCCGAGCTCGAAGCCGCGATCAAGGAATCGCGCGCGTCCGAGGATATCGAGGTCAGGCGCAAGGCCTTCTCCACGGTGCAGCGGCTGGTGATGGAGAATGCCTTCGTGGTGCCGCTGGCATTCCAGTTCGAGCTGGTCGCCATGAACAAGAAGGTGCAGGGCTATCGGCCCAATCTGCTCGGCAAACCGAAATACGACGACGTCTGGTTGGAAGGCTAAGCGATGGCGCGACGGTCACCAGTCCGGGTCATCGGCAGCCGCCTCGTGCAGGCGCTGCCCGTGATCGTGCTCGCGACCTTCATGGTGTTCTCGCTGCTCAAGCTGGTGCCCGGCGATATCGCCGTGACGCTGGCGGGCGACAACGCGACCGACGCGCGGATTACCGAGATCAGGACAATCTACGGCCTCGACCGGCCGTTCCTGGTGCAATATGGCGCCTGGCTCGGCCATGTCGCGCAGGGCGATCTCTCGCAATCGCTGCTGACCGGCGAGAAGGTCGCGGTTTCGATCGGCCGCGCCTTCCCGAACACGCTGCTGATCGTGGTGATCGCGCTGGTGCTGGCGCTCATCACGGGCATTCCGATGGGCGTGCTGGCGGCGATCAAGCCCAACGGTTGGGTCGACAAGCTGATCAGCATGCTCGCCTCGCTCGGCGTCGCAGTGCCAGGATTTTGGCTCGCGATGATCCTGGTGGCGGAATTCTCGCTGAAGCTGAACTGGCTGCCGGCGACGGGCGCGAAATCCTTCAGCGTCTCGCCGATCGATGCGGTCCGGCACGCGCTGCTGCCTGCCATCGCGATCGCGGCCTATGGTATGGCCGAGGTCGCACGCCAGCTCCGCGGCGCACTGTTGGAGGTGCTGTCGTCGCAATATGTCCGCACGCTGCATGCCAAGGGGCTGTCGATGTCGCGCATCCTCTGGCAGCACGGCCTGAAGAATGTCAGCGTCAATCTGCTGACGATCATCAGCCTGCTGGTCAACCGCATGCTGGCGGCGACCGTCGTGATCGAGGCGGTGTTTGCCATTCCCGGTCTCGGCAGCCTGATCGTGCGTGGCGCGATCCAGCGTGATTTCCCGATCGTGCAGGGCGTCGTCTTCACCATGGTGGTCGTCGTGATCGTGGTCAATCTGGTCACCGATCTCCTGTGCGCGGCAGTCGATCCGAGGATCGAGCAATGACCGACACCGCGCTCGCATCGCTGAAAGCACCGGCCAGGCCGACCCGGCTGCGGCGTTTCCTGCGCTGGCTCGCCGGGGATCTGCGCGCCGCGCTGTCGATCCTGGTGCTGCTGGTGCTCGTTGTCGTCGCCATCGGCGCGCCCTGGATCGCGCCCTACGCGCCGACCGCGCAGGACGTCAACAACATGCTGGCGCCGCCGGGGCCGCTGCATCTGCTCGGCACCGACGATCTCGGCCGCGACATCTTCTCCCGCCTGATCTACGGCGCGCCGGCCACCGTCTATGCCAGTCTGCTTGCGGTCGGCGTCGCGGTTCTGATCGGGCTGCCGGTCGGCCTGATCGCCGGCTATTTCGGCGGCTGGATCGACGACATCATCAGCCGCATCATCGACACCTTCCTGTCGTTCCCCGCCATCGTGCTGGCGATCGCGGTCACCGGCGCGCTCGGCATCGGGCTGACCAACGGCATGATCGCAATCGGCATCACGATGTTTCCTGCGCTGGCGCGCATCGTCCGCGCCCGCACGCTGATCGTGCGGCAGGAGCTTTATGTCGACGCGTCCAGGGGCTTTGGCGCGCCGACCTGGCACATCCTCTGGCGCCACGTGCTGCCGAACACGCTGCAGCCGGTCATCGTGCAGGTGACGCTGCTGCTCGCCGCTGCGCTGCTGGCCGAAGCCAGCCTGTCGTTCCTCGGCCTCGGCATCCAGCCGCCGGATCCGAGCTGGGGCGCCATGCTGGCGCGCGCCTATCAATACATGGAGATTGCCCCGGAGCAGATGTATGCGCCGGGCCTTGCCATTCTCGTCGTCTCCCTGGCCTTCAATGCGCTCGGGGAGTCCTTGCGTGTCGTGCTCGATCCGACCATGAAGGATCGTTGACCTTTGGTGAAGATGTCATGTCGTTGAAGAAATTGCTGATTGCCAACCGCGGTGAGATCGCGATCCGCATTGCCCGCGCCGCGGCCGATAGCGGCCTTGCCACGGTCGCGATCTATCCCGCCGACGATGCAGCTTCGCTCCATGTCCGCTCAGCCGATGAGGCGCACGAGATTCCCGGCCGCGGCGCGCGCGCCTATCTCGACATCGAGGCCGTGATCGCGGCCGCGAAGGCTGCGGGCTGCGACGCGCTGCATCCGGGTTACGGCTTCCTCAGCGAGAACACCCAGCTGGCGCGGCGCTGCGCCGAGGAGAAGATCGTCTTCGTCGGCCCGTCGCCGGAAGCGCTCGATCTGTTCGGCGACAAGGCCAAGGCAAAGGCGCTGGCGAAGACATGCGGCGTGCCGATCATTGCCGGCACCGCGGGCGCGACGTCGCTCGACGAGGCAAAGGCCTTCTTCGCCTCGCTCGGTGTCAATGCCGCCGTGATGATCAAGGCGATCGCCGGCGGCGGCGGACGCGGCATGCGGGTGGTCGAGGATGCCGCCAAGCTCGACGAGGCCTATGCGCGCTGCCAGTCCGAAGCCAAGGCGGCCTTCGGCAGCGATGCGGTCTATGTCGAGCGGTTGATCCGAAAGGCACGTCATATCGAGGTGCAGATCATCGGCGACCGTCATGGCGCGATCAGCCATCTCTGGGAACGCGAATGCACCATCCAGCGCCGCAACCAGAAGCTCATCGAGGTGGCGCCGAGCCCGTCATTGAGCGAGAGCCTGCGCGGGCGCATCATCGAGGCGGCGAAGCAGCTCGCGACCGCCGCGCGCTACGACAATCTCGGCACCTTCGAATTCCTCGTCGATGATGAGGCCGGCGAAGGCGAGGGCGCCTTCGCCTTCATCGAGGCCAATCCGCGGCTCCAGGTCGAGCACACCGTCACCGAAGAGGTGCTCGGCGTCGACCTCGTGCGGTCGCAGCTTGCGGTCGCCGCCGGCGCCACGCTGGCCTCGCTCGGGCTGGCGCAATCAGCGGTGCCGCTGCCGCGCGGCTATGCGATGCAGCTCCGCGTCAACATGGAGGTGATGGACGAGAAGGGGCTGACAAAGCCGACCGGCGGCACGCTCAACGTGTTCGACCTGCCGTCCGGCCCCGGCGTCCGCGTCGATACGTTCGGCTATTCCGGCTACCGGACCAGCGCCGCGTTCGACTCGCTGCTGGCAAAGGTCATCGTGCATTCGCCGAGCCCGAAATGGACCGAATTGGTGCACAAGGCATTGCGCACGCTGCGCGAATTCCGGATCGGCGGCGTCGCCACCAACATCCCGCTGCTCGGCGCAATCCTGGCGCACCAGAGCTTTGGCCGAAACAAGATCAGTACCAACTTCATCGACACCCACGTGGCGGCGCTGGTCGGCGCCGCGAAGGAGCATGCTGCTCCGCTGCTCGAGGTGAGCGAGGCGGCTGCGACCAAGGCCGTCGCCACCGAGGCTGCGCCCGAAGGGTCGCTCCCGGTAGCGGCGCCGCTACAGGGCACGATCGTGGCGATCGAGGTCGCGGAGGGCGATCTGGTCCGTCCCGGCCAGCAGATCGCGGTGCTGGAATCGATGAAGATGGAGCATCTCGTCACCGCGCCGCATGGCGGCCGGGTGACGAAGATTGCCGGCGGCCCCGGCATCACCCTGATGCATGGCGAGCCGATCCTGTTCCTGGAGCCCGCCGAGGTCGACGGCCATGCCGCAGAGGAAGCGGCCGCGATCGATCTCGATCACATCCGTCCTGACCTTGGCGAGCTGATCGCGCGCAAGGCGATCACGCTGGACGGGAACCGCCCGGCCTCGGTCGAGCGCCGCCGCAAGACCAACCAGCGCACCGCGCGCGAGAACATCGCGCAGCTGGTCGATGAAGGCTCGTTCGTCGAATACGGCTCGCTCGCGATCGCGGCGCAACGCCGTCGCCGCAAGGTCGAGGACCTGATCAAGAACACGCCGGCCGACGGCCTGATATCAGGCGTCGCGACCGTCAACGCCAAGGACTTCGGCGCCGACGGCGCGCGCTGCATGGTGATCTCCTATGACTACACCGTGCTCGCCGGCACCCAAGGGCATATGAACCACAAGAAGATCGACCGCATGCTCGGCCTCGCCGAGCAGTGGCGCATGCCGCTGGTGTTCTATGCCGAGGGCGGCGGCGGCCGTCCCGGCGATACCGACCGGCTCGGCATGACCGGCCTCGACGGTCCGTCCTTCGTGCAGTTCGCCAAGCTCTCGGGGCTCGTGCCCGTGATCGGCGTGGTCTCCGGCTATTGCTTCGCCGGCAATGCCGCGATGCTCGGCGTCTGCGACGTCATCATCGCGACCAAGAATGCTTCGATCGGCATGGGCGGTCCGGCGATGATCGAGGGCGGCGGGCTCGGCGTCTATCATCCGGCCGAGGTCGGCCCTGTCTCGTTCCAGTCGCCGAACGGCGTGATCGACATTCTGGTTGAGGACGAGGAAGAGGCCACGACGGTGGCGCAGAAATATTTGTCCTACTTCCAGGGCGCGGTGCAGCACTGGAAGGCGCCGGACCAGCGGCTGCTGCGCCGTTCGATTCCCGAAAACCGCCTGCGCGTCTATGACATCCGCAATGTGATCGACCTGATCGCGGACGAAGGATCGGTGCTGGAAATCCGGCGCGATTTCGGCGTCGGCATGATCACGGCCTTCATCCGCATCGAAGGCAAACCGTTCGGCCTGATCGCCAACAATCCGAAGCATCTCGGCGGCGCGATCGATGCTGCGGCCGGCGACAAGGCCGCGCGCTTCATGCAGCTGTGCGACGCCTTCGACATCCCGATCGTCTCGCTGTGCGACACGCCGGGCTTCATGGTTGGCCCAGAGGCCGAGAAGACCGCGATCGTGCGCCACGTCGCGCGGATGTTCGTCACCGGCGCCAGCATCACGGTGCCGCTGTTCGGCATCGTGCTGCGCAAGGGCTACGGCCTCGGCGCGCAATCGATGATCGGCGGCGGCTTCCACGCCTCGTTCTTCACGGTGGCGTGGCCGACGGGCGAGTTCGGCGGCATGGGCCTCGAAGGCTATGTCCGTCTCGGCTTCCGCAAGGAGATGGAAGCGATCGCGGACCCGGTCGAGCGCGAGAAGTATTTCCAGACCAAGGTCGCCGAGCTCTATGCCAACGGCAAGGCGGTCTCGATCGCCTCGGTGCTTGAGATCGACGAGGTGATCGATCCGGCCGACACCCGGCACTGGATCATGGCCGGCCTCCGCTCGGTGCCGAAGCCGGAGCCGCGGACGCATCGCAAGCGTCCGTGCATCGACGCGTGGTAGACTTGGATAGGCCGCTTCGATTGCACGTGAGGTGAGCACGCTGCGCGGGCTCCCTCACCCCTTGCGGGAGAGGGTGGGGAGAGGGGTAGCCCCAGGCGAGCTGCGAGAGATCGTGTGTCGCTGCATCAATGCGGAGGAGCGCAGTCCCTCAAATTGGCAGCGGAGCAAGTAGCACCCCTCTCCCTAACCCTCTCCCGCTAGGGGAGAGGGAATCCGTCCGGCGGTGCGTCCCTCACGCGCGCCTCTCGGGAAGCGCACAGAGCTACCCCAACCGCAACTCCGCATACCCGTTCGCCGCCACCGCGTCGCACCGCTCGCGATACGCCGGTGCGCTGCCGCTGTAGCGGGCGACGATGCGCGTCTGCTTGCCTTCGACGTTGCGGTTGATGCCGGTCATCCAGGAATCGACCTCGTTGGACAGCAGGCCGACACCGAGCGCCTTGACATGATCGGTCCAGCCGGCGGTGCCCTCGGGCGTGGCGTCGAGGAAGGTCAGGCCTTTGTCACGCGCGAAGTGGAGCAGGCCGGTGACCCAGTCGACGCTGTATTCGATGCTGCGCGGGATGTTGCCGAGCGCAGTGTGCGGGCCCATCAGCATCATCATGTTGGGGAAGCCGTCGACCATCAGCCCGAGATAGGTTTCCGGGCCGTGGGTCCACTTCTCCTTCAGCCGCGCGCCGCCAGCGCCGCGAAAATCGATCTTGTCGAAGCTGCCGGTGATGGCATCGAAGCCGGTGGCGTAGATGATGATGTCGAAGGCGTAATCCTTGTCGCTGGTCCGGATGCCCTCGGTCGTGATCTTTTCGATCGGCGTTTGCTTGAGATCGACGAGGTCGACATTGTCGCGGTTGTAGACCTCGTAATAGAAGGTCTCGAGCGGCAGCCGCCGCGTGCCGAAGCCGTGGTTCTTCGGGATCAGCTTCTCGGCCACCGCCTGGTTCTTCACCCGCTCGCGGATCTTGCGCGCGACGAAATCGCTGATGGTGGCATTCGCCCTGCGGTCGATCAGTATATCCTTGAAGTTGCCCTGCCAGATGCCGAAACCGCGCTCGCCATAGAGCTTCTCGTAAAACGCCTCGCGCTCGACGTCGCTCACCTCGAACGCACCACGCGGGTCAGGCGTATGCACGAAGCAGGCGAAGGTCTCCTTGCAGCGCGCGAAGATCTCGGGATAGCCAGCCTTGATCCTGCCTTGCGTTTCCGCGTCGATCTTGCCGTTGTGCAGCGGCGCCGCCCAGTTGGCGGTGCGCTGGAACACGGTGAGGTGGCCGACCTCGCCGGCGATGGTCTGGATGGTCTGGATGCCGGTGGCGCCGGTGCCGATCACGGCGACGCGCTTGCCGGTGAAATCCACCTTCTCCTTCGGCCAGCGCGCGGTGTGAAACGACTGCCCCTTGAAATCGTCGCGGCCCTCGATGCGCGGCAGGGTCGGCGTCGACAGCGGCCCGATCGCGGTGATCAGGAAACGGCATGAGTGGCGCGCACCGCTCTCCATCGCGACCTGCCAGCTCCGCGCGTCGTCCTGGTAGATCGCTGACGTGACGCGGCTCTCGAACTGGATATCGCGGCGCAGGTCGAACTTGTCGGCGACGTAATTGCAGTAGCGCAGGGTCTCGGGCTGGCCGGCGAAATGCTCGGACCATTCCCATTCCTGCAACAACTCCTTCGAGAACGAGTAGCCGTAGGAATAGCTTTCGGAATCGAAGCGCGCGCCGGGATACCGGTTCCAGTACCAGGTGCCGCCGACCCCGGTGCCGGCCTCGAACACCCGCGCCGAGAGGCCGAGCTCGCGCAGCCGGTAGAGCTGGTACATGCCGGACAGGCCGGCGCCGATGATGATGACGTCGTAGTCCAGCGCAGCCGTCTGGGCGCTGTTGTCCTGGCGCGATGCGGCCACCTGTCGCTGCTCCCCGATCGGTTGATTTCCGGCAAGGCTAACCGGTCTTGTTGTTGCCGACAAACATCGAAGCGCGGGGCAGCTATCGCGATTTGCCGGGTTTGCCCGCCTGCGCGCATTCCGCGCGGCGGACTGTCGGCGCCGCGGCTTTACTAGGCCGCGGGATACCCGCTATCGTCGACCCGACAAGACGATCGCCCGCCAAGCGGCGACGGAACCAGCGGGAGTGAGGCGATGGGAGAGGCGCTGCGCAGGCCGACATCGATCGATGTCAGCAATCCCCGGCTTTACCAGGACGACACCTGGCGGCCGCTGTTCGCGCAACTCCGCCGCGACGATCCCGTGCATTATTGCGAGACGTCGGCCTACGGCCCTTACTGGTCGGTGACGCGCTACGACGACATCTTTGCCGTCGAGCTGGATCACCAGAACTATTCCTCGGCCTCCGAGCTCGGCGGTATCCAGATCGCGGAGTACCCGAAGGGGCAGGAACGTCAGAGCTTCATCCGCATGGATCCCCCGGGGCATACCGCGCAGCGCCGCACGGTGGCACCGATCGTCGCGCCGTCGAACCTCGCCAATTTGGAGGCCTTGATCCGCCAGCGCACGGCCACCGTGCTCGATGCGCTGCCGCGCAACGAGACCTTCGACTGGGCCGAGCGGGTCTCGGTCGACCTCACCAACATGATGTTGGCAACGCTGTTCGATTTTCCCGCGGAAGATCGCGCCAAGCTGACCTGGTGGTCGGATGTCGCGATCGCCAACGTCGATTCGCCTGACGCGGTCGTGCATTCGGAGGCTGAACGCAACGCCGAGCTGATCAAGATGGGAGAAGCTTTCCGAAAGTTGTGGGACGCCCGGGTCGATGCGCCGCCGACCTTCGACCTGATCTCGATGCTGGCGCATTCGGAGGCGACGCGAAATCTGGATGCGCGCGCATTCATCGGCACGATCGGGCTCTTGATCGTCGGCGGCAACGACACCACGCGGAATTCGATGTCGGCGGGGCTGATGGCGCTGTGCGAGAACCCCGCGCAATTCGAGCTGCTCCGCGCCCGACGCGAATTGATCCCGAACCTGGTGCCCGAGACTATCCGTTACCACACGCCGGTGCTGCACATGCGCCGCACCGCGCGCAATGATGTCGAGCTCGCCGGGCAGCAGATCCGCAAGGGCGACAAGGTGGTGATGTGGTACATCTCCGGCAATCGCGACGAGGACAAGATCGAGCGTGCCGATGAATTCATCATCGATCGCGCCAAGCCGCGTCAGCACCTCGCCTTCGGCGCCGGTATCCATCGTTGCGTCGGCGACCGCCTCGCCGAGCAGCAACTCCGCATCCTCTGGGAGGAGGTTCTGGCGCGCGATCTGCGTTTTGAGCTGATGGGCCCGCCGCAAAGGCTCTATTCCAATTTCATCCGCGGTATACGAAGCTTGCCGGTGAGAATCGTCAATTGAGCTGCATCACCCCCGTCATTGCGAGCGACGCGAAGCAATCCATCGTGCGTCATGCGCGGAAGCATGGATTGCTTCGTCGCTCCGCTCCTCGCAATGACGAAAGAGGACATACCAGGAAACAAGAATGACGAACGATCCCGTTGACGTCCTGATCATCGGCGCCGGCGCCTCCGGCGCCGCGGTCGCCTGGAGCCTCGCCGATACCAAGATGCATATCCTCTGCCTCGATCAGGGCGGCTGGATGAATCCTGCCGAATATCCGAGCACCGGGCGCGATTGGGAGGCGAAATTCTACGGCGAGTGGTCGTCCAGCCCGAACGTTCGCAAGCGGCCCGAGGACTACCCTGTTAACGACGACAACTCGCCGATCAAGGTGGTCAATTTCAACGCGGTCGGCGGCTCGACGGTGATGTACACCGCGCACTGGCCGCGGCTGCATCCGTCCGACTTTAAGGTGAAGACGCTCGACGGCGTCGCCGACGACTGGCCGATCGATTACGACGCGCTGACGCCGTTCTTCGAGGAGAACGATCGCATGATGGGCGTCTCCGGCCTGTCGGGCGATCCGCTGTCGCCGCTCAGCCATCCGCCGATGCCGCAGCAGCCGCTCGGGCTGTCCGGCCCGCTGATCGGCAAGGCGATGAACAAGCTTGGTTGGCACTGGTGGCCGTCGGACACGACGGTTGCGACGATGGACTACGAGGGCAGGGCGCGCTGCATCAATCTCGGCCACTGCACTCCGGCCTGCGCACAGGGCGCCAAGGCCTCGACCGACATCACCTACTGGCCGCACGCGATCCGCGCCGGCGTCGAGCTCAGGACCCATTGCCGGGTGCGCGAGATCCTGACCAACGAGGACGGCATGGCCTCCGGCGTCGTCTACTACGACAGGGACGGCGTCGAGCAATTCCAGCCGGCCGAAGTCGTCATCATCGCCTGCAACGGCGTTGGCACGCCGCGGCTGCTGCTCAACTCGGTGTCGGGAAAATTCCCGAACGGCCTTGCCAACTCGTCCGGCCTGGTCGGCAAGAACCTGATGTTCCACCCCTACGCGCAGATCTACGGCTTCGTGAAGGAGCCGACCGATTCCAACCGCGCGCCGCCGACCTGCCTGTGGAGCAAGGAGTTCTACGACACGGACCTCTCGCGCGGCTTCGTCCGCGGTTACGGCATCCAGTTCGGCCGCGGCGCCGGGCCGGTGTTCGAGGCGGTCGCGAGCGAGCAGAAGGGCATCCTGCCATGGGGCAGGGATCATCACCGCGTGTTCCGCAAGCTCAACGGTCATCGTCTTGCGGTGTCGGCGATCTGCGAGGATCTGCCGGAGGAGCATAACCGCGTCACGCTCGATCCCGTGCTGAAGGACAGCCACGGCATCCCCGCGCCGAAGGTCGACTACACGATCAGCGCGAACAGCCGGAAGATGATGGACCACGGGCTGGCGCGTGGCCGCGAGATCCTCGAGGCCGCCGGTGCCACCGACATCTGCATCAACGATCCGATTCCCTGGGGCGGCTGGCATTTGCTCGGCACCGCGCGGATGGGCACCGATCCGGCGCGCTCCGTGGTCAACGAATGGGGCCGCTCGCACGACGTCAAGAACCTCTTCATCGTCGACGGCAGCATCTTCGTCACCTCGGGTGGCGTGAACCCGACCTCCACCATCCAGGCCCTCGCGCTCTACATCGCCGACCAGATGAAGCAGCGCCTCGCCAATCTGTTCGATTGAGACCGTCCATGTCCGATGCAAAAGAACTGACCGCAGCCCAGCGCGCCGATCTCCGCACCGTCGCCGCGATGATCGTTCCCGAAAGCGCCGAGTACAAGGTGCCGGGTGCGGATGATGCGGCGATCCAGGCCGACATGCTGGCAACGCTCGGCCGCGACACCGCGTTGGTCGCGCAGGCGCTGGATCATCTGGCTGATCTTGCGGGCAAGCCGCTCGCCGAGCTCGACGATGCCAGGCGCGATGCGGTGGCGCAGGAGTTTCGTAGCCGTGGCGGCGCCGCCGCGGCTACGCTCGTCCGCGTCGTGCTGCAATGCTACTACCGCGACGACCGCGTGCTGCGCTCGCTCGGGCTCGAGCTGCGCGCGCCATTCCCGAAGGGCCACGTGCTGCCGGACGGCGACTGGTCGCTGCTCGATCCGGTCAAGGCGCGCGGCGGCACGTTGCGGCGGGCGACCTAGCCATTCGGGCAGGTTCAGGCGTAACCACTTGCCGCGCGGGGAACTGGTCACCATCTGAGGAGACCAAAGGATTCTCGCCATGCTGGATTTTACCTCAGATGCCGCCGGCGACACGTCGTCACCGCGGATCGCCGACGCTGCCCGCGATGATGACCGGGCCTTGCTCGATGCCTATTCCAACGCCGTGATCGACGTCACCGACCGCGTCGGCCCGGCTGTCGTCCGCGTCGAAACCGGGCCGAAGGTGCGTAACGCGCGTGAGCGCGGCGGGCTCGGCTCGGGCATCGTGATCTCGCCCGATGGGTTCGTGCTGACCAACAGCCACGTGGTCGGATCGTCGAAGGAGATCCGGCTGCGCGACACCGAGGGTTTTGTCACCGATGCGCACGTGCTTGGCGTCGATCCCGACACCGATCTCGCTTTGCTGCGGGCCGATGGCGCGCGCGATCTGGCCTATGCCTCGCTTGGCAACTCCAAGACCCTGCGGCGCGGCCAGCTCGTGGTCGCGATCGGCAATCCGCTCGGCTTCGAATCGACGGTGACCGCCGGCGTGGTGTCGGCGCTCGGCCGCTCGATCCGCTCGGTCAGCGGGCGGACCATCGAGGACGTGATCCAGACCGACGCCGCGCTCAATCCCGGCAATTCCGGCGGTCCGCTGGTGTCGTCGAAGGGCGAGGTGATCGGGATCAACACCGCGATCATCAACGGCGCGCAGGGCATCTGCTTTGCGGTCGCCTCTAACACCGCGCAGTTCGTGCTGTCGGAGATCATCCGCCACGGCTATGTCCGCCGCGCCTATATCGGCGTCGGAGGCCAGACCGCGCCGGTGCCGCGGCGCCATGCGGTGCTCGCCGGCGTCGAGAACAAGATGGGTGCGCTGCTGATGCAGATCGAGCCGGATAGCCCGGCGGCGCGCGCCAGCCTGTTGCCGGGTGATGTCGTGATCAGGCTCGACGGCATCGAGATCAACGGCGTCGACGATCTGATCCGCGCACTCGATCACAGCCGGATCGACCGGACGCTATCGATGGATGTGCTCCGTCTCGGCCGCCTGCGCGCGATCGAGATCCATCCGATCGGGAGGAAGCCGGCGAAGCAGTAAGACAATCCCATCCCCGCACGAGATGCATCCTCTCCCCTCATGTCCGCCGTAGCCTTGGCGAAGGCGGATGTGGGAGAGGGTCGCTTCGCGCAGCGAAGCCGGGTGAGGGGTCTCCATCCGCGATCTCATCTGTGGAGAGACCCCTCATCCGGCGCCGTAGCCGACGCTGCGCTTCGGCGTTGCTTAGAAACGGCGGCCTTTGGCCGCCTATGCCACCTTCTCCCACAAGGGGAGAAGGAAAGAGGAGCTGCGGCAATGCTGCCGCATCACATCGCCGTCCGGCGCGTGCAACTTTGACCTAAGCCATTAACCCGACCAATAGAGTTTTATATTATCACGCCGGGGGCGGCGTTTCCTGATCTGGGCTTGGCAAATGAGGGCTCTACTCGCACGGCTGGTAATCGCCTGCGCGGCAGCATGTCTCTGCATCGACGCGGCAGAACCCGCAGCCGTTCCCTATTCCGTTTCTGATCATCCGTCGCAGGACGGCCGATGCATCGGCGACCACGGCGCAGGCGATATTGATCGCTCAGAGAAAGCCTGTCTGGAACAGGTTGGCCAACTGGCCCGACGCGCGGGTCCCGGTTTGCAGTTGACGTTCAGGAACGGGAAGTCGCGAATTTATCTGAACGAGGAAGCGAAGTGTCAGAGCAGTGACGCCGATGGCTGCGTCAAATATCAACTGACCGGCTATTTTCCCGAGCACGATCTGTTGCTGATCGAAGTCGATTATTGGGAAGGTGTGAGTTGGCGGCTTGTATGGGCGGACACGGGCGACGATACAAGCATCGTTGCACCTCCGCACTATTCTCCCGACAAACGCTGGCTGGCCTCCGTTGCTTCGGGGGAGGGGCCTTCCGGACCTCCCAATGGAATGGATATCGTTCCGAGCAAGCCAAGTTCGTCTTTCAAGGAATGGCACTATCGCACTCCCGACGACGGGCAATGGCTCTACGAATTTGTTGGCTGGGATGGGAATGCTCGCGTCAATCTTCTTGCATCATCGTTGAGAGCACCGCAACGAAGGTCTCCGACTTCTATCGAGCGTCGAAAGGGAGATTGGCATCTTAGGGAGCCACAATAATCGGCGCGGTTCGCAACTTCGGCTGTTGGCCCAAAGCAGCCACCGCCGCGTCCGTCAGGGAATTGTCGCCACTTTTTCGGGAATGGGATCTATTTGGCGTGATCGCTGTTCACCACCAATATGGCCACCGCCACCCCTCATAGAGGTCCCAAGACGACACCACAGGCGGCCCGTATGGATCGACCCGGTCGTCTTCAGGGCGATAGCGATATCGTGGAACAATATAATAATCCCACGGGGTCGGCGTTATCACGGGCGTCGAGATCACGACCCTCGTTCGTTCATGAACGACTTGTGCCTTCCGCGTCCGGGCTTCAGCACCGGATGTCCCGAGGTTAAACAGCACCAGGGCCGCTCCGAGAGCGCACGCGACGGTCATTGTCTTCATCTTCATGATCTTCATCTTCATGCATCGGCCTCCCAGAGCATGATCCGGAAAAGTGCGAAGCGGTTTTCCGAAAAGATCATGCTCAAACAACAAGCTAAAGCGTGATGACGGTTCAACCCAATCTCATCGCACTTTAGCCTGAGAGTGCAAAAGGACTCAACGCAAGGCAAGCTAATTCGCTCTTCGCGACGGACGCATACGCTGTCGGGCTGGGCGTTCGCATGATTTCGGAATAATAGAAGATATCGCTGATTTGCCCGACAAGTCAAGTTGCTTCTCCGAGCGCCGGCGGCCGCCCTGCTACTTTGCATGGGGTTGTTTTCGATATTTTGGGGCGCCCACCTTCGCAGGGACGTTTCACGGGAGTGTTGGCAGCAAAGGGCGTTTCGAATGCGAAAGCAGCGGAGCCCGGTGAGGGGGTGTATCCGCGCGCGGGATGCGCCCTCTCCCCTTGTGGGAGAGGGTGGCGAAATCGAGCGGAGCGAGATGAAGGCGGGTGAGGGGTTCTGTCCGCGAGTTCGTCTGCGGAGAGAACCCCTCATCCGGCGCTTCGCGCCACCTTCTCCCACAAGGGGAGAAGGGAAGAGGGACCTCACGCGCTATTGTTGCAGCGCCGCCAGCAACTCGTCGGGCTGCTCGACCATCATCATGTGGCCGGCAGCCGCGAGCACGACGGTGCGGGCATTCGGTGTCGCCGCGGCGAGCGCGTTGCCGGCCTTGGCGGGGGTCATCATGTCGCGCTCGCCGAGGATGAAGGTCGCGGGCACTTTGACGGCGGCCGCGGCGGTCAACCCGTTCTGATAGGCGTTGCAGGCGTTGAGGTCGTTGTACAGCACGCCGGGCTTCGCCTCCTGCAGCACGCGCTGTGCGCCCTGGTGCATCCACAGGCCCGGCGCGAGGCTGCCGCCGAGCTCGGCCTTGAAGCCGAGGCCCCAGATCGAGACCATGTCGATCGCGGCCACGTCATTGGCCTCGGCGGCCTTCAGCAGATCAGGGCCGACCGTCATGGTCGCGGCGGTGCCGATCAGCGCCAGACCCGACACCTTGTCGGGATGTCGCGCGGAGGTCTCGATCGCGATCAGCGAGCCCATCGAATGGCCGATCAGCCGGGCCTTTTGTGCGCCGGCTGCCGTGATCAGCGCGGCGATCCAGTCGGCCATCTCGGCGATGGTCTTCAGCGGCTTGCCGGCGGAGCGGCCGTGGCCGGGCAAATCGGGCGCCAACACCGAGAAGCCGTGATGGGCGAACCAGCGGCTGTGCAGCGCCCAGGTCGAGGAATCGAAGCCGGCGCCGTGGATCATCACCACCGTGGCGAGCTGCGGATCGAACGGCTTGCCGCCGGTCGCGATGAAGGTGTCTGATCCGTTGACGGAAAGCTGCATGGCCTAAGTCCTTTGCGAGGCGCGCAGCGCCTGGCCGAGATCGTCGATGATATCGTCAGCGGTTTCGATGCCGACCGACAGCCGCACCAGCTCCTCGCCGATCCCTGCAGCCTTGAGCTGCTCGGCATCCATCTGTTGATGCGTGGTGCTGGCAGGATGGATCACCAGCGTCTTGGCATCGCCGACATTGGCGAGATGGCTGATCAGCTTCAGGGACTCGATGAACTTCTTGCCGGCGGCGCGGCCGCCCTTGATGCCGAAGCTGATGATCGAGCCGGCGCCGCGCGGCAGCAGCTTCTTCGCCAGCGCATAATCCGGATGCGTCTCCAGCGACGGATGCAGCACCCAGTCGACCGCCTTGTTCGCGGCGAGCGCGTCCAGCACCGCATGGGTGTTGTTGATGTGGCGATCCATGCGGACGCCGAGCGTCTCGATGCCCTGCAGCAGCTGGAACGCGTTGGTCGGCGACAGGCAGGCGCCGAAATCGCGCAGGCCCTCGGTGCGGGCGCGCATGATGAAGGCCGCCTTGCCGAACTGCTCGTCGAAAACGATGCCGTGATAGCCGGCATAGGGCTCGGTGAGCTGCGGGAATTTACCGGAGGCGCGCCAGTCGAACCGGCCGCCATCGACGATGACGCCGCCGATCGCGATGCCATGGCCGCCCATCCACTTGGTCGCCGAGTTCATCGTGATGTCGGCGCCGAGCTCGATCGGCTGGCTCAGATAAGGCGTCGCGAACGTATTGTCGATCAAGAGCGGAATCTTCGCATCATGCGCGATTTGTGCCACCGCCGGGATGTCGAGCACTTCGAGGCCGGGATTGCCGATGGTCTCGCCGATCACGAGCCGCGTGTTCGGCTTGATCGCGGCGCGGAATTCGTCGAGCGCGCGCGGCTTCACGAAGGTCGTGGTGATGCCGAAGCGCGGCAGCGTGTGCGCCAGGAGGTTGATGGTGCCGCCATAGAGCGAGGCGGAGGCGACGATATGGTCGCCGGCATTGAGCAGCGTCGCGATCGCGAGATGCATCGCCGCCATGCCGCTGGCGGTGCAGATCGCGCCGACGCCGCATTCGAGCGCCGCGATCCGCTCCTCCAGCACTGATGTCGTCGGGTTGGAGATGCGCGTGTAGATGTGGCCGGCACGCTCCAGGTTGAACAGCGCGGCCGCGTGATCGGCGTCCTGGAAGACATAGGACGTGGTCTGATAGATCGGAACCGCGCGTGCGCCGGTTGCGGGATCGGGGCGCTGGCCGGCGTGCAGGCTCAGGGTTTCGAAGGCAGGCGGCTTGGGTGCGGGCATGCGAAGCTCGTCGGGTCAGTCGATGGGAATGGTTGGTAGAGGTCTTTTGTTTGACGCGTTTTCTTCACGCGAACCGGTATCCACTTCGCTTGAAAACGCTACAGCTTTAAACGTGAACTGCGGTGCGAACACGGCCGACATTGCCGAACACGCGCAGATAGCGCTCGACCTCTGTGGGGATGCCGGTCGCCTTCTCCGGATTGTCGGAGAGCTTTACGGCCGGCCGTCCGTCGACCGACGTCACCTTGCACACGATCGAGATCGGATCGAGCGCGGCGGTGCCGTCAGGTGCGCAGCCGACAAAGTCGTTGGTGAGGTTGGTGCCCCAGCCGAAACTGACGCGCACGCGTCCCTTGAAGTGATGGAACGTCTCCTCGATCGAGCCGACATCCATCGCGTCGGAGAACACCAGCAGCTTTTCCTTGGGGTCGCGGCCCTTCTGCTTCCACCACTTGATGATCTCTTCGCCGGCGGTGATCGGCGGCGCGCTATCGGGACGAAAGCCGGTCCAGTCGGCGACCCAGTCCGGCGCGTCGCGCAGGAACGGCTTGGTGCCGAATGCATCGGGCAGCGCGATCAGGAGGTTGCCGCCATAGGCGTGGCGCCATTGGTCGAGGATGCGATAGGGCGCCCAGCGCAGCTCCTGGTCGTCGTTGGCGAGTGCGGCTGCGACCATCGGCAGCTCGTGCGCGTTGGTCCCGATCGCCTCGAGGTCGTTGTCCATCGCCAGCAGCACGTTCGACGTTCCGGTGAAGGACGGGCCGAGGCCTTCCTTCACCGCCTCGACGCACCAGCGCTGCCACAGGAAGCCGTGGCGGCGGCGCGTGCCGAAATCGGACAGCCGCAATCCGTCCAGCTTGCGCAGACGCTCGACCTTGGCCCACAGCTTGGCCTTGGCGCGGGCGTACAGCACGTCGAGCGCGAAGCGGCCATAGGTCTTGGTTGCCGCGCGCGAGCGCAGCTCGTTGAGGATCGCGAGCGCCGGGATCTCCCACATCGTGGTGTGGGTCCACGGCCCGTGGAAATGCAGCTCATACTGGCCGTCGACCTTGTGCAGCTCGTATTCGGGCAGGCGGAAGGTCGAGAGCCAGTTGATGAACTCGGGCGAGAACATCTGGGTCTTGCCGTAGAACGTGTTACCGGCGAGCCAGATCAGTTCCTTCTTGCTGAAGCGGATGGTGCGGGCGTGGTCGAGCTGGGCGCGCAGCTCGCCCTCGTCGATGACCTCGGCAAGCCGGATATGGGTCGACCGGTTGATCACCGAAAAGGTCGTGCGCGTGTCCGGATAGCTTTCCCGGATCATCTGCTGCATCAACAGCTTGTAGAAATCGGTGTCCAGCAGGCTGCGCACGATCGGGTCGAGCCGCCAGCCGTGGTTGTAGGTCCGGGTCGCGATATCTGTCACGGTCATGCGGGAACCTTAGCCTGCCCCGCGGCGGTCGCCCAGTGGGTATCGGGCGGAACATGGCAGGTCAGCGCGCTATGGTCTGCCGTATACGGCCGACCGTGGCGGCGACATCGATCCAGGCCGGCTTGCCCGGGGCAAATTGCTGCCGCAGGAATGTGACGAGTTCGGCGACCTGGCCGTCGCTCATGCTGTCCCGGAAGGCCGGCATGTAGCCGAGATCGGTCACGGCCGGCTTGGCGATGCCGTGCAGGATCACCTGGATCAGATTGTCGGGCACGTCGCTGTGCAGATTGCTGTTCAGTGCCAGCGCCGGCCGGCTGCCGAACAGCGGCGGGCCGCCGACCTCATGGCAGACGGCGCAGGCGCCCTGATAGATCCGCGCGCCCGCAGACGCTGCGGTGGCGACGGCGGTGGCGGCTTCGAGCTTGGCAACCAGGCTATCATGGGCCGGCCGATCGGCGCTCTCGTTGAACGAGGCGAGGTAGACCGCCATGGCGCGGATGTCCTGGTCGGGCAACGCGGCGAGCTCCTGCACGACCGGCGCCATCGGCCCCGCGGCGACGCCGTGCAGGCGGGATTCGCCGGTGCGCAGATAGGCGTACAGCTCGTCCTCGCTCCAGGGGATCGGCGCCTTCGATAGCGACGTCAGCGCCGGTGCCTCCCAGCCTTCGGCAAAGCCGCCGGCGAGATAGGCCGCTTGCCGTTCGGCGCCGAGCGCATTGCGCGGCGAGTGGCAGGCGCTGCAATGACCGAGACCTTCGATCAGATAGGCGCCACGATTCCAGATCGCCGACTTCGATGGATCGGGCTGGAATGGTTGCGGCTGATGGAACAGCGCATTCCATCCGGCGAGCAGCGGCCGCAGGTTGAACGGAAAGGCAAGCGCGTTCGCCGGCGTCTCGGCGCGCACCGGCGCCTGCGCCATCAGATAGGCGTAGAGCGCCTGCAGGTCGGCATCGGACGTCTTGGCGAAATGCGTGTACGGAAACGCCGGATAGAGATGCCGCCCGTCGCGATGAATACCCTCGCGCATCGCGCGCTCGAAGGCGGGATAGGACCAGGCGCCGATGCCGGTGTCGACGTCGGGCGTGATGTTGGTCGTATTGATGGTGCCGAACGGCGTTTCGAGCGGCCGGCCGCCGGCGTTCGCGATGCCATGCTCCGAGGTGTGGCAGACGGCGCAGGCGCCGAGCGCCGCAAGCTCCTTGCCGCGCGCGATCGTGGCCGTGGAATAGACCGAGGTATCAGGCCGCGCGATCGGCGCGATCGCCCGCCACGGCAGGATCGCCGCGCCGATCCCGATCACCGCGGCGCAGAGCGCGG
>NZ_JACMYO010000095.1 GCF_020889685.1 Bradyrhizobium oropedii | reverse complement strand
TGCCGGCGAAAACCTGTTCACCAACATCGACGACCGCATCGTCACCATGGAGCAGGGCGCGGTGGCGATCGCCGGCCAATCCGGCGCGATCGTGATGGCGATCCGCCAGGCGCTGGAGGATCGCGGCGTCGGCGTCGGCTACATGGTCACGACCGGCAATGAATCCGGTCTCGAGACCCCCGACCTGATGAGCTATTTCGCCGCTGATCCCGGCATCCGCGTCATCGTGGTCTATCTCGAAGGCGTCCGGAACACCAAAGTATTCCGCGATGCCTGCAAGGCCGCGCGCGCCGCCGGCAAGCCGGTGATCGCGCTCAAGCTCGGCGCCTCCGAAGGCGGCCGTGCCGCTGCGATGGCGCATACCGGCGCGCTGGCCGGCTCGATCGAGACCTTCGATGCGATCTCGACCCGCGAAGGCGTGATCCGGGTGCGCGGACTGGACGAGCTGATCGAAACCACCGAGTGTTTCGTCCATGCCGATCCGCCGAAGGGCAATCGGCTGGCGGCGGTGTCGCTGTCGGGCGGCAAGCGCGGCCTTTTGATCGACGCGTTCTATTCCGCCGGGCTGAACTTCGCACCGTTGAGCGAGAATGCATCGGAGCAGCTCGCAAAAATGCTCGGACCCGGCAGCATCGTCGGCAATCCGCTCGACGCCGGCTTTGCCGCGGTTGTCGATCCCTCCGTCTACATGAAGTCGATCAAGATCATGATCGACGATCCCGATACCGACATCGTCATCATCGATGCCGAGCTGCCGAAGGCGCCACACGAGCTGCGCGAGCGCAATCTGCGCATCGTCAACGACATGGCGGCCCAGGCCAACAAGCCTGTGATCTACATCAGCGCGATGTCGATCGGCTTCACCGAGTTCACCAAGGGACTGCGCAAGTCGCTGCCCGACATCGCAGTCATGCAGGGCCTCGACCGCGCGGTCGGCGCGATCAAATCGCTGATCGAATATGCCGGTCTGCGCAAGGAAGTGCCCGACATCGCGTCGAGCTCGAAGGCGTCGGCGCGCGCCGTGCTGGAGAAGACGCTGAAGGCTGCCAACGGCGCCGCGGCGCTCGACGAGGTTGCCTCGAAGAAGCTGCTCAAGGCCTATGGCATCCCGATCTCGAAGGAAGAGGTGGCGCAGACCGCGGCGGAGGCCGTGAAGATCGCCAAGGCTATCGGCTTTCCGGTGGTCGCCAAGGTGGTCAGCCCCGACATTCTGCACAAGTCGGATATCGGCGGCGTGGTGCTGAATCTCGGCAATGCTGCCGAGGTGAAGAAGGCGTTCGACGACATCACCGCACGGGTGAAGAAGCTGAAGGGCAAGCCGAAGATCGAGGGCATCCTGATCGCGCAGCAAGTCAAGGCCGATCTCGAGCTCGTAGTCGGCGCCTCGCTCGATGCCGAGATGGGCCCGGTGGTGCTGTTCGGCACCGGCGGCGTCGACATCGAGTTGATGAAGGACGTGGCGCTGGCCGGCGCACCGCTCGATGCCGCCGAGGCGAAAGAGCTGATCGCCAAGACCAAGGCCGGCGTCAAGATGAAGGGCTATCGCGGCAAGCCCGCGCTGCATGAGCCGTCGGCGGTGAAGGCGCTGGTCGGGCTCTCCAACCTGATGGCGGACGCCGCCGGCCGCATCGCCTCGATCGACGTCAACCCGTTCCTGATCAACAGCAAGCTCGGCGTCGCCGTCGACGGCCTGATCGTGCTGAACAACGCCGCCGCGAACAAGGCCGCGGGGCATTAGGGTCGGGCGCCCAGTCTTTCCCCGTCATCCTGAGGAGCGCGTAGCGCGCCTCGAAGGATGCACGGCCGAGAGCTGGGCCGTCCATCCTTCGAGGCTCGCTCCGCTCGCACCTCCAGCGACAAAGGCGGAGCCTTTGCGCGGGGATGACGGGCTTCGACCGGACCAGTTGCTCGAAGAGCTAGAAGCTCGCACCCCACTGCTGCGCGGTCTGCATCACCCAGTCACGATAGAGCGTCAGCGGCGTCACGCCGGTGATGCCGCCGCAGCCGGCGGTGCCGTTCGGGCCGGTCGACCAGCTCACCACGCCGACGATTGCGGGCCCGCCTTGCTTGTCCTCGAACACGGGAGCACCAGAATCGCCTGTGCAGGCCCCGAGCCCGTCGCGCACGCCCTGCCCGACCGGGTCCACGAGACGGATTTGCAACGTGCCGGGCTTGCCGCTCGCGACCAGGCCGACGACACGAACGCCGCCGCCGCTCTTGCCGTCGCCGCGCACGGTGACGCCGACGCCCGCGATGGTGAAGCGGCCGCCGACCTGGATCGGAATGTTGGGCATGCCGAGCGCGGCCGGCGCCTTGCCTGCGGCCGGCACCGCGAGCTGCAGCAGCGCGACATCGGCGGTCGCGACATGATTGGTCATGGCCTGCATCCGAAAGCCGGGATGGATCGCGACAGTCTTGACGTCCTGCAGCTTCGGCTGCCGGTCCGCGCCATACTCGACGATCTTGTAGTCGGCACCGGGCTGCACGCAATGCGCCGCGGTCAGCACCACCCTCGGCGCGATCAGGGCGCCGGTGCAGAAATTGCCGCGCGAACCGACGATTGTGACGACGGAGCGCGCAACGCCATCCGTCGATGGCGCGCCGCCACCGACGATGGCGAAGGCCGGCACTGCCATCAACAGGGTCAGAAGGGCTGTCGCTCGAATCAAACTCGTCATGGATCCCCGTCGACCTGCATTGAAACCGGACGCGTCCGAAGCGCGACATTGCGTCGCTCACACCGAGCCTCGGAGAACACGCGATGTCGTACAGAGCATTCGGGCCGGCACGCGTCAATTGTCTAAATATCTAGCCGTCAATAACTACGGCGTTGAAGTCACCGCCGGATTTCCTGCATTGTCATCGCGCGCACGCGCCCTGCATCGACGGCCTGTCGCGATATGCAACATATGCGATCGCGGGCTGCGCGCTCCGCGACGTTGCACTAATGTGAACTGCATCTCTTGATCCTGCGCGCATCTGCGCGATAGTTTCGATCCGATAATAATACAACCTCTGGCAGCATACCGCATACTTACCTTCATGACTTTCTGGATGCCGGTGCCGTTGACCTTCAGACGGCTTTTCATCCGCCATTTCGTTGAGTTCGAGGATAATGATGAGGATCGCGGTCGTCACGCCGATCAGGCTGTTCAGCGAGGGGCTTACCTCGAGTTTCCGGAACCACGCCGAGTTTGCCGTTGAGGCTGCGGTTTCCGATCTCGCCGGCCTGCGCACCACCCTCGAGGCCGGCGGTGTGAATGTCATCCTGATCGACGTCACACAGGGGATTGATCTCGACGAGGTACGCGTGATTGCGAGCGAACATGCGGAGATTGCGCTGGTGGCGCTCGGCCTCAACGAGGACCGCCGTGACGTGGTTCGCTGCGGCCGGGCCGGGTTCAGCGGCTATATTTCCCGGAACGCCAGCTTCGATGAGCTCTGCCGCGCATTGTCGGACGTCGCATCAGGTCGGCTCGCCTGCAGCGCCGAGATTTCCGGCGGCCTGCTGCGCGCGCTGTTTTGCATGGAGCGTCAGACGGATACGATCGATGCGGACCAGGGACTGACGCGCCGCGAAAGCGAGGTTCTCAAGCTCATCGGACAGGGCCTGTCGAACAAGGAGATCGCACGCGATCTCAATCTCAGTCTTGCGACCGTCAAGCATCACGTCCATCACGTGCTGCAAAAGCTCGGCCTGCCGCGCCGGGCGCAGGCGATGCGGCGGGTCCGCGAAGCGCCGTGGCTCGCATCATCTGCGCCGGCTCTCGATCGCCGCCGCGAGCTCGACTGACACCAGCGACCTGAATTCCGTATTCGACTGACCGCAGCGCATGCACGCATTGGTGCGCAGATGCGGCGCGGCTTTGCGCGCATTCGCACCCCATCACGCCGTGAGATCGATCCCGACTAAACCCTTTGATCGATCCTTCGAGGCGCAGGATCCATCTCATGGATCGCTCGATCCGTATCATCGGCCCGATCCTTTCTGATCCACCGCGGCGAATAGGCCTTTCGCGGCACACCTGCCACAACAGCACCAACGCAGCGACATGCCGCTCTTTTCGTTCGCTGCGCGGTTGCAGATTGCCGT
Source organism: Bradyrhizobium oropedii (assembly GCF_020889685.1). GTDB lineage: Bacteria > Pseudomonadota > Alphaproteobacteria > Rhizobiales > Xanthobacteraceae > Bradyrhizobium > Bradyrhizobium oropedii. The sequence continues at coordinate 27,553 of NZ_JACMYO010000095.1, read as the reverse complement.
GGAAGACGGATCGGCTGCACGAATTCGCAGCAGATCGGCCAGGATCGATTTCATGAATCCAGTTGCCGACATCGCTGGTCTGGCTGCCTTGTGGCAGAGAACGTCGGGTGGCGACCCCGCGGTGAAGATCGCGATCATCGACGGCCCCGTCGATCTCAATCATCCCTCGCTCAGGCAGGCCCGTGTCGCCATGGGCGGCGAGTTCGTCGCGCCGTCTTCATCAATCATCCAGTCCGAGCACGGCACGCATGTCGCGAGCGTGCTGATGGGGACGCCCGGCAGCCCGGTGCTCGGCGTCGCGCCGAACTGCAGCGCAACCGTGTTCTCGATCTATCGCGAGAATGCCGCCGGACAGATCGAGCCGTCCTCGCAAAGCACATTGGCGCTTGCGATCAACCAGGCGCTGGCGGTGGGCGCCGACATCATCAACATCAGCAGCGGTCAGCAATCCGCGACCGGACAGGCCGATCGCATTCTGGTCGATGCGGTCCGCGCCTGCGAACGCGCCGGCAAGCTGATCGTCGCCGCCGCCGGCAATGACGGCTGCCGCTGCGTCCAGGTGCCGGGCAGCCTGTCTTCGGTGCTTGCGGTCGGCGCGTGCGATCTGGCCGGCAACCCGCTGCCGTTCAGCAATTTCGGCGACGCCTATCTCGAGAACGGCATCCTGGCGCCGGGCGAGAACATCGCCGGCGCTTCGCCGGTCCGCAATGTCAGCCTGCGGTCCGGAACGAGCTTCGCTGCGCCGATCGTCACCGGCGTCGTCGCGTTGCTGCTCTCATGCCTGCGTCAGAACGGACGCAAGGCCGATCCGCAAGCCGTCCGTGCCGCGCTGCTCGAAAGCGCGGTGCCCTGCCGCAACGACGGCAGCGCCTCGCGCTGCCTCGCCGGCCGGCTCGATATTCCCGCGGCTGTCGCCGCCCTGCTTGGCGAGCAGGCGGACGCCGTCATGCCGTCGGGTGCCACGGCCGCGTCTCCCCGCTTCTGGGGAGTGTCCGCGCGCCCTTTCGTCCAACCGTCATCCGCCGCTCAGCCAACTGCAACCAGAGAGGGTTCCATGGGAGATCTATCAGCAATGTCTGCACCATCGGCTCCGCGCATTTTCGGGCCGGACGGCTCGGTCCTGCGAAGCAGCGCCGGGATCATGCCAAGCGAGGCGCAGCCTGCCGCGCCGGCGGCACCTGCGGCCATGGCGGCCCCCGTTGATCATGGCGTCAGCGCCGCGCCTATCGCAGCGCCCACGCCTTATCCCTATTACGCACCCCATGCGGGCGGCGACATGGTCTGGATGCCGGCACCGGCGCCGCAGATGGTCATGCCGCCGATGATGATGCCGCAGATGGAGACGCCGGCGGCTGGCATGATGCCGCAAACCTGGCTGCAGCCGCAGCAGCTGCCTGCGCTGATGCCGAGCCATGCGCTTCCCGTCGCAATGCCCCAGGCGCTGCCGATGTACGAAGCACCCGCGGTTCGAACCAGCGAGAAGAGCTGCGGCTGCGGCGGCGGCATGCGTCCGCAGGGCGTTTCGGCCGAGTCCACCGGTCAGCTCGCCTTCCCGATCGGCAGGCTGTTCTACGATTTTGGCAAGGAAGCCCGCCTCGACTACTTCGTGCAGGCGATCGCCAACTGGCGCGACAGCCTGATCGGACGCGGCGATCCGGTGTTCGGTCCCGAGCGCGACCGCTCCGGCGATACCTCGGCGCCGTACAATCCGGCGATCATGGCGCGCTATCTGTTGAACCAGCCGGAAGGCGAGTACGCAACGCCGCCCGGCTCAGGCAACAACTTCCCGGACGCCGACGCCATCACCTGGACGATGACGATCGATTCGATCCCGATCTATGCGATCAAGCCGCTCGATGTGTTCGGTCTCGGGTTTTTCGCCGCACTGATCCTGGCGCTCTGGCATCAAGAGGTCTCGCATGACGATCCCTCGACGACCCGGACCGCAGCCACGGCGACGGCGGCCGCTGCCGACGCCGCGCGACCGACCACGCCCCCGGCATTCCCGCCGCGCGGCGGCGTCGCGCGGGTCTCGATGGCCGGCTGGGTCGACAGCACCAACACCACCAAGCTCCTGAACGGCACCGTCGTGCCGACGCTGGTGACCGATTGGCGCGGCTTCTATCAGTGGGATCTCTACACGCTGTTCGGACCCGATCCCGACACCTGGCCGGCCGGCGCCGAGGGCTTCCTCGAGCGGATCTACAACGAATTCCGCAATGTCGGTCTCTCGCCGCAGGATCGGGCGCTGAACTATTCCGCGATGAATGCCTACAACACGCGGAAGATCTTCACCGACGTCGCCAAGAAGGGCCTGCGGCTCGACACCGTCGAAGTCGACCAGAGCGTCATCTGCCGCCCGGAATCGATTTGCCACGACGTCACCTACCGCTTCTTCAACCCGACGCAGGTCCTGACCCAGGCGCGCGAAGTCTATCAGTACACGATCGACGTGAGCGACGTGGTGCCGGTAGCGGTCGGGCCGCTGCGGCAGTGGCAGGTCTATTGACGCGATTGCTCCTCTGCGTCCGGAGGAGATCAGAACGTGGCGCGAATTAGCGTCACGTGGTCCAGGGGATCGACGCGATGAGCGATCTCCTGGGCGACGTCCAGCGACGGCTGCCCCGGTCGGTCCTACCTCCCGTAGTTGCCGTCAATTCAAACCGAAAGAAGGAGCTGAACATGTACGCAAGGAACGACTTTGAGACCTTCGGCAGCGTGCGTAGCCCGATCCAGTGTGAGGGCATCGAGCGCGGTCCGAAGCGGATTGCCGAAGTGGCGACCAACGGGTCGGTCAACCCGCAGGGTTGGACGGATATCCTCGGCGGTGTCGCGCAGGCGCTGCCGGGCGTTCTCGGTGCTTTCGGCATCTGATCGCCAAACTCGGGGCCCGGCGCTGTCGGGCCCCACCCCACCCTCGAGGAGGCCGACATGATGCAGAAATCCACCGCCAGGAGCCCACAGCAACAACAGCACAACGGTCGCCGGATCGAGCCTTCCGGAAAAATCGTCGTGTCGTCAGTTGTGAGCCACGCCTCGCTGCTCGCCGCGATCAGCGATCGCAACCCGATCATCGCCAAACGTACCACATCCGACGAGGACAAATCTTGACGTCGTCGTCATCACCGAACCTATGGAGCCGATGCCATGGCAAAAACGCCCCGCAATTCCGGATCCGACAGCGCCGCCTCGCCGCCGCCGGCGGAAGCACCATCCGCAGCCTCAAGCATTGCCCAGGCGCGGCGCCCGCTGGAGGCAGCTCTCGTCGCCCGTCCGAAGATCGCAACCACCCCCACTCCGCCGACAACGTCGGCCTACATGGCGCCGCCGCAAGGCCCCGGTGCTCCGCAGCAGTTGCGCCATGATGGGTCGCCGCGTTCGGAAGCGCGACTCAACACCGCGATGAAGATCCTGCTCGATCCCACGGCGCGCGCGCTGCCGAGCAAGGTCTATTCCGGACAGGCGCGAAACTGGACCCGCAGACCGTGATCGGCTGCTCGCACTGAGCCAGGCCTCGATCGGCTGCCAAGCACGCAACGGCCCGCCCGATCCGGCGGTGCGGCCGTTGCCGCTCGTCGGAGAGAGACATGAACGAGACCAGCAATCCCCCTCGCATCAAGCTGCGCCGCGCCGCTTTCACCTTTGTGGGCCTCGGGACATTGTTGTTTCTCGCAGCCGGCACCATGCGATGGGCCGGCGCCTGGGTGTTCCTGCTCGAGATCACGATCGGAGGGCTGATCACCGAAGCCTGGCTCGCCAGGCATGATCCGGGGCTGTTGGCGGAGCGGCGCACTTCACGCGGCCAGGTCGGGTGGGACCGCGTCATCACATCGATCATGCCGTTGTTGTGGTTGATGTGGCTGCCACTGATGGCGCTCGACGCGGTGCGCTACCAGACATCGCTCGTCCCGTTCTGGCCGCAATGCGCCGGCGCGCTGATGATCGCGGCGTCCTTTTACATCGTCTACCGGACCTACCGGGAAAACAGCTACGCGGCGCCGGTCGTGAAGATCCAGCGCGAGCGCGGGCACACTGCGGTGACCACGGGACCGTACGCCTGTGTGCGGCACCCGATCTATGCCGGCGGCCTGTTGACCTATCTCGGCACTCCGCTGCTGCTGGGATCCTGGTACGGCCTCGCCATCGTGCCCGTCATGGCGGCGCTGCTCGGCCTGAGGTCCATGATGGAGGAGCGGATGCTCACCGCCGAGCTCGACGGCTATGCCGACTATCTCGCGCGCGTGCGTTACCGCCTGGTGCCGATGGTCTGGTGAGTTGGTTCCGCGTGGCGGAGTTTGCCGCAAACTGGCGGCTTGCCTGACCGGCGGCAATTCTCATAAAGAAGGCAGGACGCGCGTTTCCCTGTCTTCCTGCCAGACGGCCGGACGACCCGAGGCGAAGCCGCCGCTTTGCAACGGGCAGGACATTGATGATCGAAGCAGTGATCTGGGATTTCGGCGGCGTCTTGACCACCTCGCCGTTCGAGGCATTCGCGCGCTATGAGACCGAGCGTGGTTTGCCGATCGACATCATCCGCCGCACCAACGCCGCCAACCATCTCGAGAACGCCTGGGCCAAGTTCGAGCGCGCCGAGATCGATATCGACGCGTTCGACGTGCTGTTCGCCAAGGAATCGAAGGCGCTCGGCGCCGAGGTGCGCGGCAAGGACGTGCTGCCGCTGCTCTCCGGTGACCTGCGCCCGGAAATGGTCGAGGCGCTGAAGCGCATCAAGGCGAAATTCAAGACCGGCTGCATCACCAACAATCTGCCGTCGAACGCGATCGGCAGCCACAGCGGGCGCACGCTCTATGTCGCCGAGGTGATGTCGCTGTTCGACCACGTCATCGAGTCCGCGAAGATCGGCCTGCGCAAGCCCGACCCGCGCATCTACCGGATGATGGTGGAGACGCTGCAGGTGAATCCGCAGCACTGCGTCTATCTCGACGATCTCGGCGTCAATTTGAAGCCGGCGCGCGAGATGGGCATGACCACGATCAAGGTCGCGAACGCCACGCAGGCAATCGGCGAGCTCGAGGCCGCGATCGGCCTCACGCTGAGGTGAAGCGGCCTCCCGGCATATTCACGCCGCATTCAGGCGGCGGCTTCTAATTGTCGTGCTCCCCTGGGTCACGGCGCGATCGTGACATCGCATCGTGATCCCTTTCCTGGTCTGAGCATGATCGCCCGGAAACCGCTCTGCGGTCCGGCGCATGCCCGCGGAGGCACATCCCATGAAACGTCTCGTCGTCGCCCTTGTCTCGGCTGGTTCGCTGCTGGTCTCGGTCGCAGCGTTCGCGCAATCACCATCCGCCCCCGCATCGACCGCAGCGCCGGCGGCAACTCCCGCACCGGAGAGCACGTCGGCGGCGGCGCCCGTGCCCGGCGCAAAGCGTGCGGCCTGCCAGAGCGCGGCGAAGGCGCTGAAGGGTCAGGACCGGCACGACCAGATGCAGCTTTGCATGGCGCAGGCGCATCTCGACTGCCTGAAGCAGGCGATCGACCAGAAGATCGTTGGCCCGCAGCGCAAGGATTTCGTGAAGAGCTGCGCGAGCTGACGACGGCCCGGGAGAGACTTCTCCGGATTGCGCTTCGCTCCGTCGGGCTACGGCCTCCACGGCGTATTGCGCTCGGCGGAATACCCGGAACCATGCGCTAACCCCATGCCGTTGCGGGCCAAACGAGCCTTGTGCTTTGCTCGCAACGGGCGCAGAACAGGTCCGAGTTCAAGGCAAATTCGGAGCTGATCCTCGTGGCTGACACCAGGCCCACCGCCTCGATCGAGGCCGTGGAAAGCGGCCTCGCCGCGCAAGGCTATATTGCGAGCCGGCAGATCGCGACCGCAGTCTATCTGTCGCAGCAGATCGAGAAGCCGATCCTGGTCGAGGGCCCTGCCGGCGTCGGCAAGACCGAGCTGGCGAAGGCGATCGCCGCATGGCGCGGCATGAAGATGATCCGCCTGCAATGCTATGAGGGCCTCGACGAGGCCAAGGCGCTGTATGAGTGGAAGTATGCCAAGCAGCTGCTCTACACGCAGATCCTCAAGGACAAGCTCGGCGAAGTGCTCGGCGGCGCACAGACGCTGGCCGCTGCGCTCGACCAACTCCACACCTTCGGCGACGTGTTCTTCTCCAAGGAGTTCGTCGAGCCGCGACCGCTGTTGCAGGCGCTGGAGCAGCCGGCCGGCTGCGTGCTCCTGATCGACGAGATCGACAAGTCGGACGCGGAATTCGAGTCGCTGCTGCTGGAGATCCTCTCGGATTTCCAGGTCACGATTCCCGAGCTCGCACCGTCTCCGCGGTGGCGCCGCCGACCGTGATCCTGACCTCGAACAGCGAGCGCGATCTCGGCGATGCCTTGAAGCGGCGCTGCCTGCATCTGCATATCGGCTTTCCCGAGCAGAAACTGGAAGAGCGCATCGTCGAGAGCCGGGTGCCCGGCATCTCGCAGACGCTGCGCAAGCAGATGGTCGGCTTCATTCACGAGATCCGCTCGCTGGATCTGAAGAAGCTGCCCTCGGTCAGCGAGGCGATCGATTGGGCGCGTGTGCTGGTGCTGCTGCAGGCAAGCGAGCTCGACCACGAGATCGTCAAGGACACGCTCAACGTGTTGCTGAAATACGAGGCCGATATCGAGGCAGCGACGCCGCAGATCTCGTCCTTCATCGCCAAGGCGTCGCGCCAAGGCGTGTTCAGCTAATCAAGATGCGCGAGAACCTGCATCGCTTCTTTCGTGCGGCGCGGGGAGCCGGGGTCCGGGTCTCGCCCGCCGAAAGCATCGATGCGATGCGGGCGGTCGCCCAGGTCGGCTTTGCCGACCGCGACATCCTGCGCGACACGTTCCTGCTGACGCTCGCCAAGACGCAGGACGAGAAGCGCTCGCTCGGCGAATGCTTCGACCTGTTCTTCAGCCAGCCCGAGCCGCAGCAAGAAAGCGCGGAGCAGAACAAGACGGACGACGACAACGAATCCGGCGCCAACCCGTCGGCCGATGAGCACGGCGATACGGCGGGCGGTGCGGCCAACGAGAATGTCGGGTCGCTGGCGCAGATGCTGCTGTCGCAGGATCGCTCCGCGATATCGACGGCGATCGCCAACGCTTCCGGCGCCGCGTCGCTGCCCGACATCCGCTACTTCACCCAACGCGGCATCTTCCAGACCCGCATCCTCGATGCGATGGGCATCCAGCGCCTGCGCGACGACATCGACGATCTGACGACGCGCAATCCGGCGCTCGCCGAGCGGCTGCAGGAGGCGCTCAACGGCCTGCGCGGCACCGTTCGCGACACGGTCTCGCAGGCGCTGTTGCTCTACGGCCGCGAGGAAACGGAGAACCTGCGCAACGAGATCCTGCGCAACGCGCCGCTGGCACGGATCGAGCCGCGTCAGGTCGAGCAGATGCGTACGCTGATCCGCCAGATCGCGCGACGGCTGCGCGAGCGCTATTCCAAGCCGCGCAAGCGCCAGCGCCGCGGCCATCTCGACGTCCGCCGCACGCTGAGACGGAACGCGGCCTGGGGCGGCGTGCCGTTCCTTACTGCGTGGAAGCGCAAGCATCGCGACCGGCCGAAAATCGTTGCGCTGTGCGACGTCTCGGGTTCGGTCGCCCGCGTTTCGGACTTCTTCCTGCTGTTGATCCACAGCCTGCACGAGGTCGTCGACGACGTCCGCTCATTCGCCTTCTCGGGGCACCTGATGGAGGTCAGCGACATCCTGGAATCGAAATCGCCGGAAGAGGCGATGAAGGAGATCATGTCGAAGGTCGGCTTCGGCTCGTCCGACTACGGCAATTCCTTCGCCGATTTCGAGGACAATTGGATGAGCGCGATCACGCCGCAGACGACCGTGATCGTGCTCGGCGACGCCCGCAGCAACAACCTCGATCCGCGCGCCGACATCCTGCGCCGCATCGGCGAGCGCTCCAAGCGGCTGGTGTGGCTCAACCCGGAAGGCCGCATGATCTGGGGCTTTGGCGATTCCGAGATGCCGCGTTATGCGACCTTCTGCACCGTGGTGCGCCAATGCGCGACCGCGCGGCAACTCGAGCGCGCCGTCTCGGACATCGTCGCGACGTATCAGTAGGCCGCTTGGCCGAACTGCCTAGATCGCAAGCGACTCGTTGTGGAACAGCCACCCGACGAATGCAATCGCCGTCAGCGCGATAGAGGCAGAGACACTGACGAGCTTGATCGTCGTGATCGCCTTCAGCACCGAGATCGATCGCGCCGCCGCATGCGGGTCGCCGTGCAGCAACAGCCATGCCAGCAGGCAATCCTCGATCAGATCGCTGAGCAGGTATACCGCCGGCACGACCAGACCGAGCCACGCCGCTGACGGATAGATCTGGTTGAGCCAGTGCGATGACGCCGCGCCCATCGCGCCCGCCAGCGCCAGCATGACGATGAGATCGAGCGGGAACAAGATCGGAAAGACGTACTTCATCCGAAGGTCGGACTGCACCAGTTCGCCAAGCTGGTCGCCGCTGTAGCTCAGCGTCTTCTCTGGAAAACGGGTACGGAACCTGTTGGCAAAAACCCGATCGGAGTAGCTGCCGACCCACCAGAACAGTCCGAACGCACTTACCACCAGCCCCGCGAGAATGATCGTCACGAGAGCTTGATGGCTCATGCCGATCCGTTCCTGTCGTTGTCCGGGAAGCTGCGGGAAGCAGCAGGCAAGATGATCGCACGCACCGGCGAAAATCCCTGGAAGGGAGAAAAATATCGACGCAATACAACAATGATGCCGAGCAGATTTCCACCTTTTCCAAGGTGTTGCAATTGAATTCTACCAACGCTGTGCGGAGCGAGCGCACAGCCGATCCCGATGCCGCAAACTTCAGCAACTCGGCCTGCGGTCACGCCGCGTACACCAAACCGTCTTCAATTGGAGATTGAATCTCCCCCATGCTCTGCCGTACATTGAGGCCACCAATTTTCACGGCGGCCGCGGGGGCAACGGATGCCGAAGGATATTGTGATTTGTTGCGACGGCACCGGCAACGAGATCGGCGCCAATATTTCCAACATCCTGAAGCTGTTTCGCGTCGCCGACAAGAGTGACCGGCAGCGGATCTACTATCATCCGGGCCTTGGCACGATCGGCCTGCAGAACAGCTGGGGCCGCTTCAAGCAACAGGTGCGCGGCTTGTTCGGGCTGGCCTTCGGCGCCGGTCTCGACGAGGACACGCTCGGCACCTACCAGTTCCTGTGCCGGACGTGGGAGCCCGGCGACCGGGTCTGGATGTTCGGCTTCAGCCGCGGTGCCTATACTGTGCGCGTGCTGGCAGCCTTCGTCCATGTGATGGGCCTGTTGCCGGTCGACCAACTCGACCTCGCCGGCTACGCCTTCTCGACCTACAAGAAAACCAGCTCCGATGCGCAGAAGTCCGACGGCACGTTCGACGATGCGCCGCTGAAGGAAGCCTGGCACTTCAGCCAGATCGCCGGCGGCCGCAACATCGACATCGAATTCGTCGGCGTCTGGGACACCGTGGCTTCGATCATCGTGCCCCGGCAGGACAACTTCCTGTTCGACATCCAGACCCTGCTGTTCACCCGCACCAATTCCAGCGTCAGGCGGTTCCGCCAGGCGATCTCGATCGACGAACGCAGGCGCATGTTCCGCCTCAACCGCTGGGTCGAGCCGCAGAAATTCCGCTCCGATCCGTTCGATCCGACGACCGCGGTGGAGCAGGACATCCGCCAGGTCTGGTTCGCCGGCGTGCACTCCGACGTCGGCGGCGGCTATCCCGAGGACCGGAGCGGGCCGTCGAAGTTTCCGCTGATCTGGATGCTCGCACAGGCCAAGGCCGCCGGGCTGCACGTGGATCAGGCGCTGATCGATCATCTCGCCTGGGGAATGCCGTTGCCGCCGCACACGCACGACTATTTGCCGCCGAGCGCGACGGCGCCGCTGCACAATTCGCTGACCGGCGCTTGGGAAATCCTGGAATGGATTCCGAAGAGCGACAAATGGAAGGAATGGCCGGAGCGGAAATCCTTCCTCGGCTTCTATCTGCCGCGCGGCGAGCCACGGTCGATTCCGGACGGCGCAATCATCCATAGCTCGGTGCTGGAACGCATGGAGAAGGTTCCGACCTACAAGCCGATCAATCTGCCGAAGACCTACGAGGTCGAGGAGATGACGCCGCCACCGGGACCGCTCGCTCCGACGGCCTGACGCGCTACGCATCGATCAGCCATCCCGATCCGCGTGCAGCTGGGTCAGCCGGTCGTATGGGCGAGCGACGGGCGCCGATTGCCTGAATTGAGTTTATCGTGGGACGGTGTATTAACACGTTTCGTTCCGGAATCGTTCGACCCGGGAACTCGAATCATCCTCCCAGGGATCATGACCGCCCAGCCCGCCCTCGATCGCGCATCCGATTCGCCTCGCGACGCGCGATCCGTGCTCAGTTCCGTATTCGGCCTGTCGGGCTTCCGCGGTTCGCAGGAGAAGATCGTCCGCCACGTCACCAATGGCGGCAATTGCCTGGTGCTGATGCCGACCGGCGGCGGCAAGTCGCTGTGCTATCAGCTGCCGTCGCTGCTGCGCGATGGCTGCGGCATCGTGGTGTCGCCCTTGATCGCGCTGATGCGCGACCAGGTCGCGGGCCTCACCGAGGCCGGCGTCAACGCCGCGGTACTGAATTCGACGCTGTCCTATCAGGAGGCCTCCGAGGTCGAGCGGCGGCTGCTCGCCGGCGATCTCGACCTGCTCTATGTGGCGCCCGAACGGCTGCTGACGCCACGCTGCCTCAATCTGCTCGGCCAGGCGCAGATCGCGCTGTTTGCGATCGACGAGGCGCATTGCGTCTCGCAATGGGGCCATGACTTCCGCCCGGAATATATCGGCCTGTCCGCACTCGCCGAACGCTTCCCCAAGGTGCCGCGCATCGCGCTGACCGCGACCGCGGATGCGCTGACGCGAAAGGAGATCGCCGAGCGGCTACAGCTCGCCGACGCGCCGGAATTCGTCGCAAGCTTCGATCGACCCAACATCCGTTACGAAATCGTCGACAAGCAGAATGCCACCACGCAGCTGAAGAACTTCATCAGGGAGCGGCATGCCGGCGACGCCGGTGTGGTCTATTGTCTCTCGCGCGCCAAGGTGGAGGACGTCGCGGCATCGCTGAGCGAGGCCGGCATTCCGGCGCTGCCCTATCACGCCGGGCTTGATGCCAGCGTGCGCGCGCGGCATCAGGACCGCTTCCTCAATGAGGACGGCCTTGTGATCGTCGCAACGGTTGCGTTCGGCATGGGCATCGACAAGCCCGACGTGCGCTTCGTCGCGCATCTCGATCTGCCCAAGAGCATCGAGGCCTATTACCAGGAGACCGGACGCGCCGGCCGCGACGGCAAGCCGTCGGCCGCGTGGATGGCCTATGGTCTCTCCGACATCGTGCAGCAGCGCCGCATGATCGATGAATCGACCGGCTCTGACGCCTTCAAGCGCGTCTCGGTCGGCAAGCTAGACGCACTGGTCGCACTCGCCGAGACCGTGCATTGCCGGCGGCAGCGGCTGCTCGGCTATTTCGGCGAGACGCGCAGCGATGAAAGCTGCGGCAATTGCGACAACTGCCTGACGCCGCCGCGCGTCCGCGACGGCAAGGTGCTCGCACAGAAGCTGCTGTCCTGCGTCTATCGCACCGGGCAGCGTTTCGGCGCCATGCATTTGATCGACGTGCTGGTCGGACGGCTCACCGAACGGGTCAAGCAGTTCAATCATGACCAATTGTCGGTGTTCGGCATCGGCCGCGAGCTCAACGAGAAGCAATGGCGCGCGGTGCTGCGCCAGCTGGTGGCGATGGGCCATCTGCGCGCCGACAGCGACGCTTTCGGCGCGTTGAAGCTCACCGACAGCGCCCGCGGCGTGCTGAAGGGCGACACCGCGGTGATGCTGCGCGAGCAGCCGGAAGGCGCGCGCAACCGCGCGATCCGCGGCAAGTCACGCCGTGGCGACCTCGCGGCGGCGGCCGACAGCCCCGGCGGTGCCGCGAACCCGACGCTGCATGCGGCATTGCGCGCCTGGCGTTCGGAGGTCGCGCGGCAGCGCGGCGTGCCGGCCTATGTGGTGCTGCACGATTCGACCATCGACGGCATCGCCGCGATGCGTCCGGACACGCTGGACGAACTGCGCAACATCGCCGGGATCGGCGACAAGAAGCTCGAGCATTACGGCGCCGAGCTGATCAGGATTGTGAAGGCCAACGACGGCTGAACAGCCGTGGATTCAGGGAACTTCTGAGTCGTAGCTCAGGCCTGATTGGCGAGACAGCATTTCTTGTATTTCTTGCCGCTTCCGCACGGGCATGGATCGTTGCGCCCGACGTGGCGCAGAGGATTTCTCACAGGCTCCGTGGGCGCCCATTCCCCATCGAAATCATCGTCGGTGAGGTGATCTCCGACCTCGTCGTATTCAGTCCATGCCAATGCATCGGCAACATCTTCGATATAGCCGAGGTGAGCTTCCTCGAAGCGACTAACGTCCCCGGGTCTCTGCTCCGCCTCGGCGAGATCCTGTTCAAATTCGTCGTGTCCGGGCATCCATTCGGGGATGCGACCATCATCGATTGCACGATGCACCTGCGGTGCCAGCTCGCGCACCGCCAACAAGGCGATTGCCCGCTGCCAACCGAACCAGGCCTGGTCCTCCTTCTCGGCGAATTCCTGCTCGTAGAATGCCACCAGCAGGCGCCGCATCCGCCCGTGCGGAATGCTTCCGTTCCACACGAGGAAGGTCGCCGCGCCGAGAATCTGCTCGCGGACGAACTGGTCGATTGATCGATCCGCAATCAGACCCAACAACGCCTCGACGTCACCGTCGAACACACCGGCAACGATACGCGCCATGCTTTCCGTCACAACATCGCCCAGCAGATCATCCAGTTCAGCTTCAGGTCGGCGCAGCAACCGGAGCAAGTCCCGGCAAACTTGCTTGTCGCGGCCGCCACCGAGAATATACAGGCCACGGAAGAGCAGCACGACTTCGTCGTCGGAGAGCGTTTCGCCGTTCGCGGCCCGAGCGACCAAGGCCCGCAACGGGGGCGCCGCCTCTTCCATTCTGAGCAGGCACATTCCGACCGCAAGGGTAGGCAGCCGCGGTTGAGTGGCAATCGCGTCCAGATAATCTTCGATCGGCCCTAGATCGCCTTGCTCGAGGATGGCTTCGACTTCTTCCTTTTTCATGGAACTTGCCCCCTTGCTTGGCAACGGAAGCTTACACCCGTGCGGCCGTACTCGACCACCGCCGCAACCCCGCGGCATAGGAGCCATACCCAGCGCGGCAACGCATGTGCTTGCGGGCCGCGCCGTAACAGCCCTAATCTTTCGGTCGTCGCGTCCAACGAGGCGCGGCCAATGCACAGCGACAAGTCATAACGATAGAATAAAGGGATGAGACGGGCCATGGCTCAGGAGAGCACCGCGCGCAAGACTGCGCGCCCTGCCGAAAGTGGAACGTTCGATGCCGTGGTGATCGGCGCAGGCTTTGCCGGCATGTACATGCTGCATCGGTTGCGCGGGCTCGGCTTCACCGCGCGGGTCTATGAGGCCGGCGGCGGCGTAGGCGGCACCTGGTACTGGAATCGCTATCCCGGCGCGCGCTGCGATGTCGAGAGCCTGCAATACTCCTTCTCGTTCTCCGAGGAACTAGATCAGGATTGGAGCTGGTCGGAGAAATATTCTCCGCAGCCCGAAATTCTCGCCTACGCCAATCATGTCGCCGATCGCTTCGATTTGCGCGGCCAGATCGTGTTCGACACCCGCGTCACCGCGGCGACCTTCGACGAAAAGGAAAGCAGCTGGCTGATCGAGACCGACCGCGGCGACAGGGTCACCGCGAAATTCTGCATCATGGCGGTCGGCTGCCTGTCGGCGCCGAACCGCCCCGCCTTCACCGGCATGGAAGATTTCGACGGGCCGATCTATCACACCGGCGAATGGCCGCATGAGGGCGTCGACTTCACCGGGCTCCGCGTCGGCGTCATCGGCACCGGCTCGTCCGCGATCCAGTCGATCCCGATCATCGCGCAGCAGGCCTCCGAGCTCACCGTGTTCCAGCGCACCGCGACCTGGTCGGTGCCGGCATGGAACGAGCGGCTGTCGGCGGAATATCTGAAGGAAGCCAAGGCGCATTATCCGGAGCTGCGTGCCAAGGCGCGGGCGCGGCCGACCGGGTTCTATTTCCTGTTCAACGCCCAGCCCGCCTTGCAGGCGAGCGAGCAGGAACGCGAGCGGCTTTATGAGGAGGCCTGGCAGCGCGGCGGCCTGCCCTTCCTCGGTTCGTTCGGCGACCTCTTGTTCGAGAAGGCGGCCAACGACACCATCGCCGATTTCGCACGCGAGAAGATCCGCGGCATCGTCAAGGATCCCGCCACGGCCGAGCTGCTGTGTCCGCAGAACGTGTTCGGCTGCAAGCGGCTCTGCGTCGATACCAATTATTTCGAGACCTACAATCTGCCGCATGTGAAGCTGGTCGATGTGTCGAAGACACCGATCGAACGGATCACGCGAGATGCCATCGTGGTCGATGGCACCGAACACAAGGTCGATGCGATCGTCTCCGCCACCGGCTTTGCCGCCATGACCGGCTCGTTCGACAAGATCGCGGTCACCGGCCGCGGCGGCCAAACGCTGGCCGAAAAATGGCGCGCGGCCCGCGCGCCTATCTCGGCCTCGCCTCGGAAGGCTTTCCGAACCTGTTCATGATCACCGGGCCGGGCAGCCCGTCGGTGCTTGCGAGCATGATCCAGGCGATCGAGCAGCATGTCGACTGGCTGGCGGATTGCATCAGTCACATGCGCGACATCGGCGCCGGCACCATCGAAGCGGTCCGCGACGACGAAGACGCCTGGGTCGCCCATGTCAACGACGTCTCCACGGTCTCGCTGCGCTCGACCTGCAGCTCCTGGTATGTCGGCACGAATATCCCGGGCCGGCCCCGCGTGTTCATGCCCTATATCGGTGGCTTCCCGATCTATGTGCAGAAGTGCAATGAGGTGATGAATTCGGGCTATGACGGCTTCGTGCTGCAGGGTGCGCGCAAAGGCAACGCGCCGCCGCAGGTCCGCTTCACCGAGCGCTGGCAGGTGCCGCTCGACATCGAGGTGATCTCGCCGGCCGCGGTCGCCGCCAAACGGGTTCCGATGGTCTGATCGCCCGCGGTATCCCCGCCGGGATCGCGCGTGATAGTGTCACCTCGCGCCGGACCGCGTTTCGCATCGCGGACCGCACGGGGGATAATGGCCGACACGGCGTTGCAAGGATTGATCGAGCGGATCGGCGCTGACCATGTCGTGCGCCGGCTTGGGATCGAGGCTGCGCATGAGAAGCAAGTGTTCGGCCAGGGCACCTTGCTGTTCAATGTCGAGAACTGGAAGCTGGCGCCGCGGATCGTCACCACCGCGCTGAAGGTGACCGGCCTCTACGGCCGCGCACGACGCAACGCCGACCGGGTCGAGCTGCGGCGAAATCTGGTGACGTCGACGCGGCTGCCGCCGGCTTTCGATGGCTTCACCATCCTTCAGCTCAGCGATCTCCACGCCGACATCAGCCAGGGCGCGATGCGGCATCTGGCCGACATCGTGCGCGACATCGCCTGCGACATCTGCGTGCTGACCGGCGACTATCGGGGCAAAACGTTTGGCTCGTTCGAGACCAGCCTCGCGCTGATGAGGGATCTGTGCGCGCGGATCAAGCTGCCGCTCTACGGCATCCTCGGCAATCACGACAGCATCCGCATGACGCCGGCGCTGGAGGCGATGGGCATCAGGATGCTGTTCAACGAGCAGGAGCCGATCACGCGCGATGGCGCGACGATCCATCTCGCGGGCATCGATGACGCGCATTTCTATCGCACCGACGACATTGCAAAGGCCGCCGTGGCGATCCCGCGCGATGCGTTCTCGGTGCTGCTGGCGCACACGCCGGAATCCTATCGCGCGGCGGCGGCGGCCGGCTTCGACCTGATGCTGAGCGGCCATACCCATGGTGGCCAGCTCTGCCTGCCCGGCGGCATCGCAATCAAGCTGGAGGCGCGGCTGCCGCGGCGGATGGGCAAGGGCGCCTGGCGGTTCGGGGAACTCGCCGGCTACACATCCACGGGCGCCGGCACCAGCCTTGCGCCGGTGCGGCTGAATTGCCCGGCCGAGATCACGGTGCACACCCTGCGGCGGTTGCGCTAGCTGGCAAGCTGCCGCCCGACGAGCCGTCCAGGCGCGCATTGCCAAAATATCGAAAACAACCCCATGCAAAGTAGCCGGCGGCTGCCCCGGAGGTATCAATTTGCCGGCTTCTTCGCGCCCGCGCTTTGCTCGTTCACCGTGCAAACGATCAGAAGCGTGTAGCCGCGGGCGTCCTTTGCGATCTCGGACGTCTCCCGCTTTGATGCATCATGCCACTCGGCTGTCTGGTACTGCACCGCGCTGTTGTCGAGGAAGTCGCGCAGCGCGCCGGTCTTGATCGCGAAATTGATGTTCTCAGGGATGCTTCCCGTCGCCCGCGCGACCGTGACCGCATCGAGCTTGGCAGCCACGACGCCGACCACGCCACCGCCGAGATCGAACAGCGGGCCGCCGCTGTTGCCCGGCTGCAC
The DNA here is from genome assembly GCF_020889685.1 of Bradyrhizobium oropedii. GTDB lineage: Bacteria > Pseudomonadota > Alphaproteobacteria > Rhizobiales > Xanthobacteraceae > Bradyrhizobium > Bradyrhizobium oropedii. Next base: position 10,961 of record NZ_JACMYO010000095.1, on the reverse strand, counting down.
CGCGGCGCTGATCTGCAGGAAACGGGTGTCGTTGAGGATGCCGCTCAGCGAAGAGACGATGCCCGTGGTGACGGTGAAATCGGACGTCAGCAGCCCGTGATAGGGGTAGCCGATCGCCACCACGCCATTGCCGACCGGAATGGGATTTTGCCTGATCTTGGCGACATCCTTGAACGGCGCCGGCGCCTGCAGCAGCGCGAGATCGTTGGTTTCATCGCCGGATACCAGCCGCAATTTGACCGGCGCCTCGCCGCTCAAATTGCCGGTGATCTCGCTGCAACCACCGATGACATGATGGTTGGTGACGACGTGACCGCTGCTGCTGACCACGAAGCCGGTCCCGGTCCCGGACCTTGCCTGCTTCTGCGCCGGGTTCGGTGCAGCCTGCGGCGACGCCGGCGCAGCCGCAGGCTTCGCTGCGACCGCAAACTCGCCGGCATTGGCAACGCCGTTCTTCTTCACCGCGACGACGCAGTTGAGCAGCGCCGGCAGCAATTGTCCGGTTTGATTCAGGTTGAACTGAAACAACTGTCCCTGCGCGAACGCCGTCATCTGGTGCGCCTTGCGGAATTGATTGATCAGGTTGGAGGTCACCGGCATCTCGACGTTGACGAGCTGGGTGCCGAGCGGCATGCCGTAGACATTGAACGCCGGCTGGCCGTCGAAGGTCAGCGCGAGTGGAAAGGCCTCACCCGGCGTCAGACGCCAGCTCTCATGGGCAAAGCCCAGCCGCCAGCTACCATTCGCGGTAATCGCCACCACGAAGTAGATTCCGCTTTGATAGACCGTGCCCGCCGAGCAATGCGTGAATGCACCGCTCTTGTCGTCGGTGAAGGCGCCGCCCTTCCAGTTGCCGACCGTGATCGAGCCGTAGGGACCGCGGGCGTCCGACGGACTTGCAGACGCAAATAGCCATGCGGCCGCAATGGCCGCCCAAATCACAACTCTCATGAGGCGTACTCCCCAGCCCACAACCCATCGCAGGAGGCGGAGAAATTCATCCGCAAGTGGTGCGCGACCTGGCCTTCGTCCTGCCGCCGCGCAGCACCGCCGCAGATGAGGCAATCACCACACCCTCAGGTTACAGATGGAATGTTCCTATTTTGTTCAGAAGATGTCAACCCAGACACATTCCGTCCTCCGCAAAGGCGAATGTTACTGCGGCTCCCGAACCTAGGACTGCGCGGGCGGATTTGGATCGCTGAACCAGTACCAGAATGCGAGGGCGTGGACGCCGACGCCGATCAGGAAGATACCGGCATAGAGCTCGACCGCATGATTCATCGCCAGCAGGCGGGCGCGCAGCACTGCGCCGTGGCCTTGATAGGTCCAGAACCAATGTCCCACGGCAACGACGCCAAGACCGAGCGCGGCGACGGCCCGGCCGGCCGCATTCATCAACCTCACGCGAAGGTCTCCCGACTCTCCCGGCCAAGACAGGATATCGGGAGAAGCTGACGCCGACCTTACTCGAGAAATGGAACGTAGCCCGGATGGAGCACAGCGAAATCCGGGACGGTCTTTCCGCGGCACGAATCCCGGATTTCGCTCCGCTCCATCCGGGCTACAGGCCACGAAACAAGACAGACTCAGCCGTTGCGGAACGCGTAGGCGTAGCCGTTGAGCGCCGGCGCGCCGCCGAGATGGGCGTAGAGCACCTTCGATCCGGCCGGGAAGAAACCCTTCTGCACGAGATCGATCATGCCCTGCATCGATTTCCCTTCGTAGACGGGGTCGGTGATCATGCCTTCGAGCCGGGCGCTGAGGCGGATCGCCTCCTTGGTCTCTTCCGACGGCACGCCATACGCAGGATAGGCGTAGTCCTCGATCAGCACGACATCATCCTCGACAATGTCGCGGCCGAGTTCGACAAGCCTGGCGGTGTTCTGCGCGATCGACAGCACCTGCGCCTTGGTCTGATCCGGCGTGAACGAACCGTCGATGCCGATCACATTGCGCGCGCGCCCATCGGCTGCGAAGCCGACCAGCATGCCGGCATGGGTCGAGCCGGTCACCGTGCAGACGACGATGTAGTCGAACTTAACGCCGAGCTGGCGCTCCTGTGCGCGCACCTCTTCGGCGAAGCCGACATAGCCGAGCCCGCCATATTTGTGCACGGAAGCGCCGGCCGGGATCGCGTAGGGCTTGCCGCCCGCCGCCTTCACTTCCTCGAGCGCCTGCTCCCAGCTCTTGCGAATGCCGATGTCAAAACCTTCGTCGACCAGGCGCACATCCGCGCCCATCACGCGCGAGAGCAGGATGTTGCCGACACGGTCATAGACGGCGTCCTCATGCGGCACCCAGCTTTCCTGCACCAGCCGGCACTTCATGCCGATCTTGGCCGCAACCGCCGCAACCATGCGCGTATGGTTCGACTGCACGCCGCCGATCGAGACCAGCGTATCGGCGTTGGAGGCGATCGCGTCGGGGATGATGTATTCGAGCTTGCGCAGCTTGTTGCCGCCGAAGGCGAGCCCGGAATTGCAATCCTCGCGCTTGGCATAGAGCTCGACCTTGCCGCCGAGATGCTTTGACAGCCGATCGAGCTTCTCGATGGCGGTCGGCCCGAATGTGAGCGGATAGCGCGCGAACTTCTCCAGCATGCTGGCATCCTCGTTGGTGGTCTGGAATGGCGCCCACGTTTATCACCACCGATGCGAAAGGTGCTCTCTAACTCGGCCCGAGCGTTTGCTTAAGATTGCCAAATTTGGCCAAAATGATATGTTTTCTCTCACGAAATCGATTATCTCTGAAAGATTCTTCCATGGCGATCCGACTCGACCGCATCGACCTCAAGATGTTGAGATTGCTGCAGAAGAACGGCCGGCTCAGCAATGCCGAGCTGGCCGACCAGGTCGGCGTCAGCCCTGCCACCTGCCATCGCCGGACGCAGGCGCTGTTCGACGAGGGTTATGTCAGCAGCGTCCGTGCCATGGTGGCGCCACGCAGGCTCGGCAAGGGCACGCTGGTCATGGTCGGCGTCGTGCTCGACCGCTCGACGCCGGAAAGCTTCGCGAGCTTCGAGCAGGCGGTGGCGAACCTCAAATGCGTGCTCGACTGCCACCTCGTCGCCGGCGATTTCGACTACTTCCTCAAGATCCGCGCCGGCGACATGGAGGATTTCAATCGCATCCATGGCGACCAGCTGATCGCACTGCCCGGCGTGCGGCAGACCCGCACCTTCTTCGTGATGAAGGAGGTGGTGGACAATGCGGCGCTGGAGTTTTGAGAGAGTTGCGGCCTATTTGGAGGCGTTGGCGATCTTGTGCCCCAGATGGCCGGTCTCATGATCGCGGCGGAGCTGGCTCAGCGACGTCTCGTTTAGAGCAAGAAGGACGTCGCTCAACTTCTCGGTTCCAGGATAGCCCGCGGCGAAATTCGGGCCGTAAACCTTGCGCAAGGTACCGAGCAGCGTGCCGCCGTGCTTGCTGCTGATCTCGCTGTCCTGGTTACGGTGCCGGTTATCGAGGCCTGCCTTGCTCATGCTGCTCTCCCTTGTGCCCGCAGCCGAGAGCATCCGCCTACCGAGATCAAATGGCAATCCGGCAACCTCCTGCAGCCCTTGTTGCAAGCCACGAAGATATTCCAAGAAGATATTCAATGGCTATTTGAAGCATATTCGGTCAATGTCGCTTACGCTCTCCTGCGCCTTCCCGCGAGGCTGATGCAGCACGCACGGCAACAATCAGGCTTTTGCGCGACGACGACAAAAGGCCATAGGTCCATTGCGGAGCGGTACAGTCTGCGCTAGGGCAGCCCTTAAATCATAGAGGTGAACACATGTCGCATGTCTACAAGTTGAATGAGGACGTTCGGCACCAGCCTCAGGGGCCGCAAGGCCGCGCGGCGGCCGATCGGCCAATGCTCTATACCATCGTTCAGTGCATGCCGATCGAAGCAGATGGGCGACTTCGATACCGCATCAAGAGCAAATCGGACAACGTCGAGCGCGTGGTGACGGAAGATCAGCTTTCGTATTCTCAGTGAGGAAGCGCGCTTTGGTAACGGCCGGGATCCAGTCGAGATGAGCGATCGAGAGAATATCCTGAGCGCGCTGCGCGAAAAGCCGCTCAAGGTCTACCAAATCATGCGACGCGCCAACGTCGCGAATGAGGAAGCCTGTCAGACTCTGCTGCTGAAAATGCGGGACGATGGCCTGGTGAAATTCGATATCCATAAGGGGCTGTGGCAAATCAGCGGAACAGCGGCGCGAGGGCCAACATCGACCTGATCGATCCGAGCCAGAATTGCCGCTGCCGCTGCTGCGGCGCTGGAATTTTGAACAAACGCAAGCGAGCTGTTGTCACGCGTCTCGCTTTAGCCGCCGGCCACCCCTTCCGCCGATCCCTCGCGCCCGTCCCTCGCCTTGCCGCGCAGCGCGACCTTGTCGCCGTCGTAGGTGAGCGTCCAGGTCCAGGCGTCGCCGAGCCCGACATATTGGAGGTCGACGACGAGGGTCTGCTCATCCTTCCACGCACCCTTGACGGCGCGCAGACCGAGGAAGCTCGGGGCACTCTTGCGATAGAGGCCGTCGAGACCGATCGGTCCGTCGAGATGGCGCCGTGCGGGATCGCCCGCGTTCGTCTCCACGACGTAGCGCGGGTTCTCATCGGCAAGGAACAGCGTCAGCGTTTTGATGCCCAGGTCATTGTCGGGGAATTTGTAGGTCCGGCCCGAAATCGCAGATGCAATCGCGGGCGTCGCGCCGACCTGTGCCCTCTTCTCCGTGGAGACGTCGGCGATCGCGCTTGCCAACTGTTCGACCGCGGCCGCATCGGCCGGCAAAGCCTCCTCGGATTTGACGGCAGCGGAAATCTCGTCGGCCAGCTTGCCGAATGAACAGAAATTGCTCGCCGTCATGACGGCGACGATGTCCCGGTCCGGCAACACCATGATCACCTGGCAATGATAACCCACCGTCATGTAGATGTGCTTGTCGGGGATCGCCCAGAACTGGTTGGCGTAGCGCCGCGACGGATCGAACCGCGAATGCATGTCGATGCTGGCATGGTTGACGGCATCGAGAAAATCCGCCGGCAGCAGCTGCTTGCCCGCCCACTGACCGTTGCGCAGATAAAGATAGCCGATCTTCGCCATGTCGCGCGGCCGCATCGAGAGGCCGAATCCGCCGATCGGGAGCCGCTGCGGATCTCGCCGCCAGAACGGCTGGGCAATGCCGAGCGGGCCGAATAGTCGCTCCTCGGCATAGTCGGCGGTGTTCTTGCCGGTGAGCTTGGTGACGATCGCAGACAGCAAATGCGAGCCGCCGCTGTTGTAATAGAAGACCTCGCCCGGCGCATGCGCCATCGGGCGGTCCAGGATGAACTGGACCCAGTCCGCGCTCTTTCCCATGTCGCGCAGCGACAGCTCCCGGCCACCTTCGAACCCCTCGTCCCAGTCGAGGCCCGATGTCATGTTGAGCAGATGCTGGACCGTGATGGCCTTCTTGCGCTCGTCGAGATTGGCAATGCTGCTGCGATCGGAAAAGAAATCCAGCATGGGATGATCGAGACGATCCAGCAGACCATCCTTGTAGGCGATCGCCAGCAGCGTCGCGACCACCGCCTTGGTGGAGGAGTTGATCGCGTGCGGCATGTCGGCGGTGAAGGGCGCGTAGTACGCATCGAGCACGATGCGGCCATGGCGCGTCACCAGCAGGCTGTCGAAACTGCGCGTGGTGCCGGTCGCCACCAGCTTTGCCAGAGCCCCCGAATCCATGCCCTGCTGCTCCGGCGTCGAGGTTTCCCACTGAGCCGTCGGCCACATCGGCTCGGCACCTTGCGCATGGGCCGCGCCGGAATGAAGCGATGTGAGCAGGACGAACGCACCCAGCGCAGTCCTGATCCTTGACGAAGCTCCGACGACGAGATCGGCCGCCTGCATGTTCCCCGCCCCTGCCATGATCAGTTCGCCCAACGCATACCATGAGCGGCAGTGGTCTCGCTTCACAACTTGCGGACATGGATGCCGACGCGGCGAGCGTCGGGGTGGCGCGGCCGGCAATTCCAAGTGTGACTCGGCTCACGAATTCGTGGCGGAACGCCACAGCCCAAGTGGATGCGCGCGTGTTTCCGGAAGGCGGATCATGCCGTAAGCTGTGCGCAGCCAACCTCGCGTCCAGCGGAGTGCCAGGCCGCCCCATTCGGACCATTGCAACGCTGCGAACGACCCGACGTTGGCGACAAGCCGACATAACCGGGAGGACGTCATGACGATGCGACCCGACCCCACGTTTCATGCCTCGCCAAAGCTTGCCATGGAGGCGCCGCCGGAGCACTTCGCCTACACGCTGCTGCTCAGTCCCGACTTCAAGAAGCCCGACGCGCTCGCGGTGATCGACGTCAAGCCGGGCTCGAAGACCTATGGCAAGATCGTCCACACCGTGACGATGCCGAACAAGGGCGACGAGTTCCATCACTTCGGGTGGAACGCGTGTTCCTCCGCACTGTCTCCGCTGGCTGGACATGCCTTCATCGAGCGGCGCTATCTCATCATTCCCGGGCTGCGATCGTCGCGCATCTACATCATCGACACCAAGCCTTCGCCACTCGAAGCGAAGATCCACAAGATCATCGAGCCGGAGGAAGTGTTCAAGAAGACCGGCTACTCGCGGCCGCACACCATTCATTGCGGGCCCGAAGGCATTTACGTCTCCACCCTCGGCGGCGGCGGCAACGACGGCACGCAGGGCCCGCCCGGCATCTTCATCATGGATTGCGAGACCTTCGACGTGCTCGGCCGCTGGGAGATCGACCGCGGGCCGCAGACCTTGCACTACGATTTCTGGTGGAATCTGCCACGCGACTACATGGTGTCGAGCGAATGGGCGCTGCCGCCGCAATTCGAGAACGGCATCGTGCCTGAGGACCTGCTGGCGAACAAATACGGTCACCGGCTGCATTTCTGGGATTTGCGCGCCCGGCGCAACGTGCAGACCATCGACCTCGGCGCCAATCACCAGATGGCGCTCGAAGTCAGGCCCGCGCACGATCCGATCCGCGAGTACGGCTTTGTCGGCGTCGTCGTCGACACCACCAACCTCGAAGCCTCGATCTGGACCTGGTGGCGCGAGGGCGGAAAATTCCACGCCGAAAAGACCGCGACGATACCGCCCGAGCCGGCGCCGAAGGAGAAGCTGCCGCCGCTGTTGCAGGGGTTCGGTGCCGTGCCGCCGCTGGTGACCGATATCGACCTGTCGATGGACGACCGCTTCCTCTACGTCTCCTGCTGGGGCACCGGCGAAATGCGCCAATACGACGTCCGCGATCCGAGGAAGCCGAAGCTTGCAGGTTCGGTGCATATCGGCGGCATCGCCCGCCGCACGCCGCATCCGAACGGCAAGGCGTTTGCCGGCGGCCCGCAGATGGTCGAGATCAGCCGCGACGGCAAGCGGGTGTACTGGACCAACTCGCTTTATTCGAGCTGGGACGATCAGTTCTATCCCGATGGCATGCCGGGCGCCGAGGTCATGGCCAATGTCGGCGCCAACGGCGGGCTCGAGCTCGCCAAGGACTATTTCGTTGATTTCCCCGAAGGCTATCGCCCGCATCAAATCCGTCTCGAGGGCGGCGACTGTTCGACGGATTCGTTCTGCTATCCGTCGGTCTGAAATTGAGTGACGTCGATACGACGGCCTTCTGGCTATGGCTCGCGATCATCGCGAGCGGCCTCTATCACGGAGTCAATCCGGGCATGGGCTGGCCGCTCGCGGTAGCCGCGGGCCTGATGGACAAATCCCCGCGCGCCGTCGTGGGCGCGCTGCTGCCGTTGTCGGCGGGCCACCTTGCGGCGATGCTGCTCGTGCTGCTGCCGTTCGCGCTGTTGATCGCACTGACGGAATGGCAGCGCCCGATCCAGATCGCGGCCGGCATCGTCGTCATCGGCTTTGGCCTCATCCGTCTCGTCGATAGGCGTCATCCGCGTGCTTTGGCGCGGATACCGCCGGCCAGATTGGCGCTCTGGTCGTTCGCGGTGGCGATTGCACATGGCGCAGGCCTGATGCTGCTGCCGATCTATCTCGGCCTCTGCGCGACATCGTCAGCGCATGATGGCCACGCCGCCGCCGCGCGCGTGATCGACCAGAACCTGGCGATGGCGCTCCTGGTCGCACTCGTCCACACCGCCGCCATGCTCGGCGCCGGCGGCCTACTGGCCTGGCTGGTCTATCGCTATCTCGGCGTGAGATTCGTTGCGCGGAGCTGGTTCGATCTGGAGACGGTCTGGGCGGTCAGCCTGATTCTCGTGGGCGCCGCGGCGCTTGCCGTCAATGTCGCGGAATGGCGGTGAGCTGCCCGGTCGGCCGCGCCGCCCCAGGGAGTAATCCTTTCATCCGACTTGATGGGGTGCCCAAACGGGCGCAGTCTCTCTTATACCCCCACCGGGCTGTGGGGTGGCGCGCGCGGACGCGCGGGGACGTTGATCCGCGGATGACGGTCATGAACGCCACGGCGATGAAACTGGTCGTACCGTTGCTGGCACTTGCAGCCGGCGGTACGGCGGCATTCGTATTCGGCATTCACCGAACCCAGCAAATTCTGGGCGCGAGCACGCCTTTGATGGCGACGGCGCCATCCGCGCCGGCGGCTTCCGCACGAGACCCGCAGCAGACGGCGCTGGCGAAGGCACAAACCGAGACAACGGCCCTGACCAACGCGCTCGCCGGGCCGTCGCCCGCACCGGGTGCGGACGCTCTGCCGGAGTTCGACGTCGTCAACGTCGAGCCGACCGGCGAGACCGTTGTCGCCGGCCGGGCGCTACCCGGCGCGACGGTGGAATTGCTGCGCAATGGCGAGGTGTACGATCGCGCCGTGGCGGACAAATCCGGCCAGTTCGTCATGGTGCCGCGCCCACTTCCGCCGGGAAACCATGACCTGACCCTGCGCATCACGCGTGACGGCAAGCAAGTGACCTCGAAGCAGAGCGTCGCGGTGGCGCTCGAGGCTGCGGCAAGGGAGCGCCCGATGGTGGCCCTGATGGCGCCGGACAAGCCGGTCCGGGTGCTGTCGCAACCCGCGGCGACGTCGGCTGCCGGGAAGATGGCCATCGAGGCGGTCGAGACCGAATCGGGCGGCAAGCTCCATGTGAGCGGTCAGGCAACGCCCGGCGCGACCGTCAGGCTCTATCTGAACGGCAGCTTGATCACGTCAGCGACGGCCGACCAGGCGGGGCGCCTCTCGGTCACGATCAACAAGGGCGTGACGGCGGGCGACTACCAGATCCGGCTTGACGAGGTCGACCCCGGATCCGGCAAGGTCCGTGCGCGTGCCGAGGTGCCGTTCAACGTTCAGGACCCGACGACGACGGCATCGATCCCGGCGCCGGCAGCGTCGTCCACCCGTGCGGGCGTCGCCACGCCGCAGCTCGCGGCGGCGACAGCCACCACCGCATCCGATGTCAGCTCACCCTCCGCGGTGATCGTGCCGAAGATAACGACGACGACCGTGATCCGCGGCGATAGCCTGTGGCGGATCAGCCAGCGCGCATTGGGCGCCGGGCAGCGCTACGCGGTGATCTATCGGGCCAACTCGCAGCAGATCCGCAATCCCAACTTGATCTATCCCGGCCAGGTCTTCGTCCTGCCGACACGGTGAGGCGGGCCTTCCGCCGACGATCACTTGCCGGGGGATTTCAGGAAGGCAACGATCTTGGCGCGATCCTCTGCCGAGCGCACGCCGGTATACGGCTTCATGCCGTTGCCCGACACCACGGCCTCGGGATCCTCGATGAAGCGCAGCAGCGTGCTCTCATCCCAGGCGATGCCGGATGATTTCATCGCCTCCGAGTAGGGAAAGTTCGCCACCGATCCGGCCTTGCGGCCGATGATTCCGTGCAGGTTGGGACCGACGCGGTTGTCGCCGTCCTTGACGGTGTGGCAGGTCCGGCAGGAATTGTTGAAGGCCTGCTCGCCTGACACGCCGGCATCCTGGCCATGGGACGGCGCCAGTGGCAGAGATATCAGCCCGCAAACGACGACGATGAATCCTGGCCGCATCGATCACTCCGTCTGCAGTTGCACAAGGCAAGCAGGCGCCCGCAACACCGGGTCTCGGGTGCCACGCCGTCAACGCAGAGGCCACCTGAAAGGTCCTCCCGCGACAGGCCCTACATCTGGCGCAGCGGAGCGCGCCGCACTAAATGTGCTGCCATGCATCACCCCGCCCTCGAGGATTTCGTCGCCGGCCACCAGCGCCTGTTTGTCCTGACCGGGGCCGGCTGCAGCACCAATTCGGGCATTCCCGACTATCGCGACAGCGACGGCAACTGGAAGCGGACGCGACCGGTGACGATTCAGGCGTTTCTCGGCGAGGCGGCGACACGGCAACGTTACTGGGCGCGCAGCATGGTCGGCTGGCGGCGGTTCGGCCGCGCCATGCCGAACAGCGCGCATCGCGCGCTGGCGAAGCTCGAGCAACAAGGCCGTTGCGAGCTGTTGCTGACCCAGAACGTCGACCGCCTGCACCAGGCCGCGGGCAGCCAGCGCGTGATCGACCTGCACGGCCGCCTTGACGTGGTCCGTTGCCTCGGCTGCGGCGCCACGAGCCCGCGCGAGGAGTTTCAGCATCAGCTAGCGCGGCTTAATCCCGCCTGGCTCACACTCGATGCCGCCGATGCGCCCGATGGCGACGCCGATCTTGAACATGACTTCTCGTCATTCGTCGTGCCGGCCTGCGAGGCCTGCGGCGGCGTGCTGAAACCCGATGTGGTGTTCTTCGGCGAGAACGTGCCGCGCGATACCGTCGCGTCGGCGCAGGCGCATCTCGAGCAGGCCGACGCCTTGCTCGTCGTCGGCTCCTCGCTGATGGTCTATTCCGGCTTTCGTTTCGTCCGGATGGCCGAACAGCGCGGCCTGCCGATTGCCGCCGTCAATCTCGGCCGCACCCGCGCCGACGAGCTGCTCACGCTCAAGATAGAGGATCAGTGCGAAGTGGCGCTGTCGTTTTTGCTGTAGTTCGAGTTCTCCA
>NZ_JACMYO010000094.1 GCF_020889685.1 Bradyrhizobium oropedii | reverse complement strand
GTTGGCACGGTGGTGGCGGTGGCTGGCACGGTGGTTACCATCGTGGCGGCGGCTTCTGGCCCGGCGCGGTGGCCGGTGCAGTCGTCGGCGGTGCCCTCGCCTCGGGCGCGTATTACGGCTCCGGCTATTACGGCTACGGCCCCGGCTATTATGACGACAGCTACGGCTATTACGACGACAGCGCGCCTGTCGCCGTGGAAGCCGCGCCGGGTGGCGACGCGAGCTACTGCGCGCAGCGCTACCGGTCCTATGATCCGGCCTCGGGCACCTATCTCGGCTTTGATGGCCTGCGGCATCCCTGCCCGTAATCAAGGCCTGAATTTCTGATAGCGAAGGGCGGCGGCGACGCCGCCCTTTTTCATGTCCGCAAGTCTCATGTCCGCAAGTCTCAGGTGCGCAAGTCTCAGGTGCGCAAGGCCACCGCGACGGCCGCGAAGGTCACCAGCAGCGCGACGATGTCGCTGGTGCTGAGCGGCTCGCGCAACATGGCCGCCGCCGCAAGCACGCCGACAACGGGCACCAGCAGCGTGCCGATCGAGGCAGTCGCCGCCGGCAATCGCTCGAGCGCCGCAAACCAGCAGACATAGCAAACGCAGAACTGGATCAGCGTCATGTAGACCATCGACGCCCAGCCGAGTTGCGACAACGCGGCAAGCTGCGGCTGCTCGATCAAGATGCCGGCAATTGCGATCGGCACGCAGCCGATTGCAAGTTGCCAGGCCGCCAGCGACAGCGGCGGTATTGCAAGCTTGAAGAACTTGGTCAGCACGGTTCCTAGTCCGACGCAGAGCGCGCCTGCGAGCGCGAACAGAATGCCCGGCAATTTGCCGAGGCTCGCGTCGAGACCGCCGCCGCCGATCAGTGCGGCGATCCCAACGAGCGCCACGCCGAGCGCGAGCGCGCGCGGCAGCGACACGCGCTCGCCGAGCACCGGCCACGCCACCAGCGCGACCCACACCGGGATCGATATTCCGAGCACGGCCGCCTCGCTGGCCCGAAGCCAGATCAGCGCCAGGCCCATGGACGCGACCCAGCCGCCGATCGACAGCGTCGACACCAGGGCAAGCCGCAACCACATGCCGTCAGGGACGCGCAGCGTCTGTCCGCGCGCGAGCGCCACCAGAGCGAGCGCCATCGCGCCGACGACGCCACAGAGCCCGCGCGACGACAGCGGCGGCCACTCCGTGAGAAGGAATTTCATGATCGGGAAGTTGAGGCCCCAGCCGGTCGAGGCGACGACCAGAAATGCGAGGCCGAGCGGTGACAGCGGGGCGCGGCCGGCGACGGGAACTGCAGTCATGGACCTGTCGTAATGTGGGCGGACAAATACAAGTGATGTGTCAGGGCTAGCCGGAAATCTGCTTGTCAGCAAACAGCATATGCATTCTATGATACAGACTTTCCGTCCGGGTTCCGCCTTAATCGGCAGTCGGGCCAAGCGAGTCGACGGCACGCAAGGCCGCAGAAAGAGGATGCATCGTGCCGAGCGTTCTCGTGGTCGATGACGACCCGATGGTGTGCGTTGCCATCGAGGTGTGTTTGCAGCGCCAGGGCTTCGACGTCACCGTCGCCGACGGCGGTGAAGCGGGCATGCGCGCGCTGGAAAAAGCCACCTTCGACGTGATGCTGGTCGATGTCTTCATGCCGCATATGCGCGGTTTCGAGGCGATTCGCGTCTTCCACGAGCGCGCCCCCGATATTCCCGTCATCGCGATGTCCGGCTATGCCTTCGCCAATTCCGACCGGGCGCCGGACTTCCTGCGAATGACGATCGAGCTCGGCGCGTCAGCCTGCCTGCGCAAGCCGTTCACCCCGCAGGCGCTGGTTGCGGCCGTTAACGAATGTCTTGCGAAGTCTGCTCCTTCCGCTCGTCTTTCGAAATAATTGCTCGTACTAATCGTCGATGGCTTCCCAGCGTCTCATCCTCGGCAGTGGCCTTGCGATCCTCCTCGTCATCAGCGCGGCGTCGATCGGGCTGGACGTCAAGTCGCGCAGCCAGATTGATTCGGTCGATCACACGCTCAAGATCCTCAAATGCATTTCGGACGCGCGTCCGCTGCCGCGCAGCGTCGAGAGCGCGGCGCGCGGCTTCGCGCTGACGGGCGACGCCTCCTTTGCCGACGAGTTTCGCGAGCAGAGCACGGCCCTCACCGCCGCCTTCGACGAGTTGATGGGTGCGGTGAAGTCGGCGCCGGAGGAAGCCCGGCTGATCACCGGCACCAGGGCACAGGTCGCGCGCGCCATTGCGCTCGGCGCCGAACTGATCAGGTTGCGCACGGCGGGCGACACGGCCGGCGCCGCGGCGCTGATCTCCGCAGACGAGAGCCGCTCCCTGATGGATAAGGTCGGTACGGCGCTCGACCGCCTGGTCGCCGAGGAGCGCCGCCTGCTCGGGATTCGCACCGAGCAGTCGAAGACCAACGGCCGGTTGCTGCTCGCGATCGACCTCGCCGGGGTGGTGATGATCCTGGCGCTCGCGGTCGCGCTGACGCTGACGGCGCGGCGCGCCAGCCGCGAATTGCAGGGCGCGCTCAGCGCGACCAAGGCGACCAATCTGTCGCTCGAGGGCAAGGTGGCCGAGCGCACCAAGGATCTCGGCGCCGCGCTCGAAGAGCTCCGCCGTTCCACCTCGGTGATGGAAACCACGTTCCGCAGCATGGCGGAGGCGGTGCTGGTGATCGACGCCGCCGGCGCTGTGCTGCTGTCGAATCCGGCTGCCGAGAAGATGCTGCGCTACAAGCCGGGCATGACGGTCCGGCAGCTGCGCGCCATGAGCAACGTGTTCCAGGCCGACGGCGTCACGCCGATGCAGGCCGACGACATGCCGTCCGCCAAGGCGCTGCGCGGCGAGGAATTCGACGGGCTGGAATTCGTCGCCCGGCCGGTGCGCGGCGCGCCCGAGATCCACCTCGTGGTGTCGGGCCGGCCGCTCCGCGATGGCGACAACGCCATCACCGGTGCTGCGCTGATCTATCACGACATCACCGCCTCGCGCGAAACCGAGCACAAGCTGCAGCAGGCGCAGAAGCTCGACGCCATCGGCAAGCTGACCGGCGGCGTCGCGCACGACTTCAACAACATGCTGACCGTGATCACCGGCACCACCGAGACGCTGGTCGACAGCCTGCGCAACCAGCCGAAGCTTGCGCAGACCGCCGAGTTGATCGACCGCGCCGCCGAACGTTGCCGCGAGCTGATCCAGCACCTGCTCGCCTTCGCCCGCCGCCAGCCGCTGGAACCGCGCACCGTCGACATCAACGGCACCGTGGTCGATATCGCAAAACTGCTGCGGCCGACGCTCGGCGAGCAGATCGAGATCAGTTCGGTGCTCGCGTCCGACGTCGCCAGCGTCCACATCGATCCGTCGCAGCTTGCCAACTCGCTGCTCAACATGGCGATCAACGCCCGCGACGCGATGCCGAACGGCGGCAAGCTGCTGTTCGAGACCAGCAACATCGTGCTCGACGACGCCTATGCGGCTGTTAATCCCGACATCACGCCGGGCCGCTATGTGCTGCTCGCGGTCAGCGACACCGGCACCGGCATGTCGCACGCGGTGCAGGACAAGGTGTTCGAGCCGTTCTTCACCACCAAGGAGGTCGGCAAGGGCTCCGGCCTCGGGATGAGCATGGTGTACGGCTTCGTCAAGCAGTCCGGCGGCCATATCAAGATCTACAGCGAGGAAGGCCACGGCACCACGATCAAGCTCTATCTGCCGCCTGCCCGCGGCCAGGTCGAGGTCGAGGCGGCAGCGCCCGAGCCGGTCCGGCACGGCAGCGAAATCATCCTGGTGGTGGAAGACGATCAATTGGTGCGCAACTACGTGGTCACGCAACTCGGCGCCCTCGGCTACAAGACCATCGCGGTGCCCGACGCCCGCGCCGCACTGGCGCTGATCGACAAGGGCGAGAAGTTCGACCTGCTGTTCACCGACGTGATCATGCCCGGCGGCATGAACGGCCGCCAGCTCGCCGACGAAGTGAGAAAACGACGGCCCGACCTCAAGGTGCTCTACACCTCGGGTTATACCGAGAACGCGATCGTGCATCACGGCCGCCTCGATGAAGGCGTGCTGCTGCTGGCAAAACCCTATCGCAAGGCGCAGCTCGCCAGCATGCTGCAACAGGCGCTCGGCGAGTGATGTGAGCGCGTGCCTGGATGATCCGTCAGCCACGTCCTGAGAGGATGTGAAGCTTTCACCGCCGTCATTGCGAGGAGCGATAGCGACGAAGCAATCCATGCTTCCGCGTGCGCCGCGCGATGGATTGCTTCGCTTCGCTCGCAATGACGAAGATGGACCCGCCACTACCTCGTTGCCAGCGCGACGCCGGCGAGCGTGAACAGCAGCGCGACGATCTGCGTTGGCCCGAGCGGCTCGTGCAGTGCAACCGCGGAGGCAATCACGCCGATCACCGGCACCGCCATGGTGCCGATCGCCGCCACCGAGGCCGGCAGGCGGGCGAGTGCGGCGAACCATGCGACATACGCGACGCAGAACTGGATCAGCGTCGAATAGACCAGGAGCCACCAGCCGACCGTGGTGATCCGGTCGATATGCGTGGTCTCGATCAGGAAGCCCACGATCGCGATCGGTACGCAACCGAGGCCGATCTGCCAGGCCGCGGCCGGGATCGGCGGCATCACCAGCGGGTATTTCTTGGCCAGCACCGTGCCGAGCGCAAAGCCGAAGGCGCCGCCGAGCGCCATGATGATTCCCGGCAGCTTCCCCTCACTCGCGGAAATCCCGTTGCCGCCCATGATCGCGGCGAGCCCCGCGAACGCCATCACCAATGCGATGGTCCGCAGCAGCGTCGGCCGCTCGCCGAGCACCGGCCAGGCCAATAGCGAGGCCCATACCGGCATGGTGTAGGCGATCAATGCGGTCTCGCTCGCCGGCAGCCAGAGCAGCGCCAGCCCCATCAGCACCATCCAGCCGGTGACGTTGAGCGCCGCATACAGCACGAGCCGCGGCCACAGCCGGGCCTCGACATGCAGGCTCTGGGCGCGGATCAGCGCCAGCGCAGCGAGCAGCGCGGCGCCGATCACGCCGGTTGAGCCGCGCAGGGTCAGCGGCGGCAGCTCGCTGAGCAGGAACTTGGTGGACGGCCAGTTGAACCCCCAGCCCACCGAGGTGATGGCAAGGAACATCAGGCCGGCGGGCGCAAGGCGCGGCCGCGCGGAGGGCTTCTGGTTTGTCATGGAACCCGGCAAAGGGTGTGAAGAGCAAGAGTGTGAAAAGGATGTGAGTCGGCCTCACCTTGCCCGCGATTTTGTCGCCCGACCATCACGCCGCTGACATGCCTGATCCGTAGTTTGCCCGTAGCCTTACGTGAGTCCCCAAAATTCAATCCGCCACCGCGAATAAATAGTTCGCCTGTGAACAGCGGGGCGAACCTCCAATCCACAGGGGAGCTGAATTTTTTTGGCTTGGGAATCCCTGAGGACTCACCGATAGTTGGCTCGATCACAGGCGCGGCACCGCCCCCTGTTATCCCCCTCCATCCACCATATTTAGTGTTTGATTCAGAAACTCGTACTAGTCCTTGACGGGCGCAACGGACATGGCCTAGCTTTCAACCTGTTCGGCGCGAGTGTGTTTGGGTCCCCGCCGGTCGCTCCCACAAGGGTTCCAAAATGACCACTCCGCCAGGCCTTCGGGCCGCGGGTGAAGGGCTTGTCTGCCCTGATTTTGGGCTGCGGTCGGGACGACAGAACGGGCCGAGAAGGACCCGGAAACAGAGGCCGAAACCGGCCCGCAAGTGAGCGTACGCGTGACGTGTCGCGTGAGCGTTTGGGGCGTTGAATGCATGACCCGGAGGACCCGACCAGTCGGGCACCCCCTAGGGATTGTGCCGCCGCAGGGCCGGGCCAAACCGGCGCCGAGCGGACGAGAGAACAGGCCGGATCCACCGGCTGAGCTGCGGATGACGGGAGGCGTGCCCACACGTGTCCCCAAGTCCGCGAACAGACAACATTCCGGCAACCTGCGAGAAACGTGGGACCGGGCAGAAGAAGAGACGGGGCTCGACCATGCGAATCGAACGACGCAACACCACCAGCGGACAATCTCCCTACGCCGGGATCAATTTCCGCCTGACCACATCAGAGATCCGCAACCCGGACGGCTCGGTCGTGTTCCGAGCCGAGAACGTCGAGGTTCCGGAGTTCTGGTCGCAGGTCGCCTCCGACGTGCTGGCGCAGAAGTACTTCCGCAAGGCCGGCGTCGCCGCACGCCTGAAGAAGGTCGAGGAAGAGACCGTGCCGTCGTGGCTGTGGCGTTCGGTGCCCGACACCGAGGCGCTTGGCGCGCTGCCGGAGAACGAGCGCATCGTCGGCGAGACCTCGGCAAAGCAGGTGTTCGATCGCCTCGCCGGCTGCTGGACCTATTGGGGCTGGAAGGGCGGCTACTTCTCCACGGAAGAAGACGCCCTCGCCTTCTACGACGAGCTGCGCTTCCAGCTGGCGAAACAGATGGTCGCGCCGAACTCGCCGCAGTGGTTCAACACCGGCCTGCATTGGGCCTACGGCGTCGATGGTCCCGGCCAGGGCCACTATTACGTCGACTGGAAGACCGGCAAGCTGACCAAGTCGAAGTCGGCCTATGAGCACCCGCAGCCGCATGCCTGCTTCATCCAGGGCGTCGGCGACGACCTCGTCAACGAGGGCGGCATCATGGACCTCTGGGTGCGTGAAGCGCGCCTGTTCAAGTATGGCTCCGGCACCGGCTCCAACTTCTCGAGCCTGCGCGGCGAAGGCGAAAAGCTCTCCGGCGGCGGCCGTTCGTCCGGCCTGATGAGCTTCCTCAAGATCGGCGACCGTGCCGCGGGCGCGATCAAGTCGGGCGGCACCACGCGTCGCGCCGCCAAAATGGTCGTGGTCGATGCCGACCATCCTGACATCGAGACCTATATCGACTGGAAGGTGAAGGAGGAGCAGAAGGTCGCGGCTCTCGTCACCGGCTCCAAGATCAACCAGAAGCACCTCAAGGCCGTGATGAAGGCCTGCGTG
Source organism: Bradyrhizobium oropedii (assembly GCF_020889685.1). Classification (GTDB taxonomy): domain Bacteria; phylum Pseudomonadota; class Alphaproteobacteria; order Rhizobiales; family Xanthobacteraceae; genus Bradyrhizobium; species Bradyrhizobium oropedii. The sequence goes on along the minus strand of NZ_JACMYO010000094.1, from coordinate 24,706 downwards.
AACTGCGAAGGTTCTGGCGACGACTGCTTCGATCCCGAGAAGAACCCGGCGCTGCGCCGCGAGATCAAGCTCGCGCGCCGCAACCTCGTGCCCGACAACTACATCAAGCGCGTCATCCAGTTCGCCAGGCAGGGCTACAAGGACATCCAGTTCGACATCTACGACACCGACTGGGATTCCGAAGCGTACCTGACCGTTTCCGGCCAGAACTCCAACAACTCGGTGTCGCTGAAGGATGACTTCCTCCGTGCCGTCGAGACCGACGGCGACTGGAATCTGGTCGGCCGAACCACCAAGAAGGTCACCAAAACGCTGAAGGCCCGCGACCTCTGGGAGAAGATCGGTTACGCCGCCTGGGCCTCCGCCGATCCCGGCCTGCACTTCAACACCACGATGAACGACTGGCACACCTGCAAGTCGTCCGGCGACATCCGCGCGTCCAATCCGTGCTCGGAATACATGTTCCTGGACGACACGGCGTGCAACCTCGCCTCGGCCAATCTGCTGACCTTCTACAGCACGACCACCAAGCGGTTCGACATCGAGTCCTACGAGCATCTCTGCCGGCTCTGGACCATCGTGCTCGAAATCTCCGTCATGATGGCCCAGTTCCCGTCAAAGGCGATCGCTGAGCTCTCCTACGAGTTCCGCACCCTCGGCCTCGGTTTTGCAAATATCGGCGGCCTGCTCATGACCATGGGCTTGCCTTATGACAGCAAGGAAGGCCGTTCGCTCTGCGGCGCGCTGACCGCCGTCATGACCGGCATCTCCTACAAGACCTCGGCGGAGATGGCGGCCGAGCTCGGCACCTTCCCGGGCTACAAGAAGAACGCCGCCCACATGCTGCGCGTGATCCGCAACCACCGCCGCGCCGCCCATGGCAACGCAGGTGGTTACGAGGCGCTCTCGGTCAACCCGGTGCCGCTCGATCACGCCTCGTGCCCGCAGGCCGACATCGTCGCGCACGCCAAGCTGGCGTGGGACGACGCGCTGGCGCTCGGCGAGGTCAACGGCTATCGCAACGCCCAGACCACTGTCGTGGCGCCGACCGGCACCATCGGCCTCGTGATGGATTGCGACACCACCGGCATCGAGCCTGATTTTGCGCTGGTGAAGTTCAAGAAGCTCGCCGGCGGCGGCTACTTCAAGATCATCAACCAGGCGGTGCCGGCAGCGCTGCGCGCGCTCGGCTATCGCGAGAGCGAGATCGCGGAGATCGAGGCCTACGCCGTCGGCCACGGCTCGCTGTCGAATGCGCCCGGGATCAACGCCTCGACGCTGAAGGCAAAAGGCTTCACCGATGAAGCCATTGCCAAGGTGGAAAAGGCGCTGCCGACCGCGTTCGACGTCAAGTTCGCCTTCAACAAGTGGACCTTCGGCGAGGATTTTATTCGCGACACGCTCGGCATCGGCTCGGAGGCCATTGCTGCGCCGGGCTTCGACCTGCTCGCGGCGGTCGGGTTTACAAAACGCGAGATCGAGGCCGCCAACGTCCACATCTGCGGCGCGATGACGGTGGAAGGTGCGCCGCATTTGAAGGCCGAGCACTACCCCGTATTCGACTGCGCCAACCCCTGCGGCAAGATCGGCAAGCGTTACCTGTCGGTCGAGAGCCACATCCGGATGATGGCGGCCTCGCAGCCGTTCATCTCGGGCGCGATCTCCAAGACCATCAACATGCCGAACGACGCCACGGTGGAGGACTGCAAGTCCGCCTACCTGTTGTCGTGGAAGCTGGCGCTGAAGGCCAACGCGCTGTACCGCGACGGCTCGAAACTGTCGCAGCCGCTCAACTCGCAGCTCATCGCCGACGATGAGGACGAGGACGATGCGGTGGAAGCGCTCTATGAGAAGCCGATGGCCGCGCGTGCCGCCCAGGTCTCGGAGAAGATCGTCGAGAAGCTGGTCGAGCGCATCGTCGTGATGCGCGAGCGCGAGAAGATGCCTGACCGACGCAAGGGTTACACCCAGAAGGCGGTGGTCGGCGGCCACAAGGTGTATCTGCGCACCGGCGAATATGACGACGGCAGGCTCGGCGAGATCTTCATCGACATGCACAAGGAAGGCGCGGCTCTCCGCTCCTTCATCAACAACTTCGCGATCGCGGTGTCGCTCGGTCTGCAATACGGCGTGCCGCTCGAAGAGTATGTCGACGCCTTCACCTTCACCCGCTTCGAGCCCGCGGGCCCGGTGCAGGGCAACGACTCCATCAAGTACGCGACCTCGATCCTCGACTATGTGTTCCGCGAGCTCGCGGTGAGCTACATGGCGCGGTTCGACCTCGCCCATGTCGACCCGAACGAAAGCGGCTTCGACGCGCTCGGCAAGGGCGTCGAGGAAGGCAAGGAGCCGGATGACGCCCCCGCCCAGCACCAGGCGACGAAGTATCTGTCGCGCGGCCTCACCCGCTCGCGCACCGACAACCTCGTCATCATGCGCGGCGGCTCGGCCGCGGTGAGCGGCAACGCCGACAACGCGCCTGCCGGCGGCAGCCGCGTCACGTCATTGGCCCCGCACGGCGCAACCGCCCGCGGCGTCTCCGACACCATCGAAGGCGCCGTCGCCCTGAAGCAGGAAGTCAGCCACGACCTCTCGCCCACCGAGAAGCTCGAGGCGCTGCAACAGTGGAGCAAGCCCGGCACCGCCGCAACCGCCGCCCCGTCCAAGGCGGAGCGCCGCGCCGAAGCGAAGGCCAAGGGCTACGAAGGCGAGATGTGCTCGGAGTGCGGCAACTTCACCCTGGTGCGGAACGGGACCTGCATGAAGTGCGACACTTGCGGCAGCACGACGGGGTGTTCGTGAGGCGGTACGTCACCGCGATGGAGACGATCATCATGCCCGGGCCGGACCCGGGCATGACTTTTTAGAACGCAAACTCTCCGCCAACGCATGCACATATTTGTCGATGAATCAGGAACATTTGTAGTTCCGTCAGGATCGAGCAATATCTCGGTTGTCGGCGCTCTGATCATTCCGGATCGGCGTCTTGGCACAGATATTGGGAAGATTATGAGCGAAAGCTTCCGCTTCTCCTCGAAGACAGAAGATGGGCTCGAACTCGTCGATATCTTAACAAATGCGACCCGACGCGCCTTGGTCGGGAATCTTAAAGATACCGGTTGGAAGAACATCCCCCGTGTAATGATCCATCGAGGCCAACATTACATTCGCATGCTCGCAATGACGAAATACGAACCAGCCATCCAAGCTCGCGATTATCTGCCAGTGCTAAAACACTTCTCGCGAGGAGGACGAGCGATGCTACTGCCTCACATGTACAAGCAAGGCTAAGCACGATCGCCAGTGAGAGCCCGCCTGTGCGAAGAACCTTCTGAAGAGCTCCCGCAGCCGCCGGAGACGCTTTCTCTATTCGCGCAAGTACCACATCGTCCGGCCGTCCCGCCTGGGCATCCCTCAGTGCATCCTGAAGGACTCGAAGGATCTCGAGTGTTTCAGGCGGCGCCTTTCGAACCAAGATAGCGTCCTGCAGAAAGTCGAACGTACCATCGATGATCTTGGCGGGACCCGGGCAGCCCGGCTTTTTGCAGGCAGCCAAGTTTTCCTTGAACGTCATTGCAGTCGCGTGACCGGTTGTTGAATACGCGTCCGAGCGGAAGACAAAGCCGCACCGAGTGCATTTGGCAGGCACACCAAAACTTGGCAGCATGCCGGGCGGTCCTGGGATCACATTACTTCTCCGAAGTATTAGTTCAAATATAAGCGCAACCGTCCCTGCAAGCCCTTACATGCCCTATCGTAGATCACGAACTTGCTCTGAAGTTCGGAAAACTTACCTTTCATGAAGGAGTGATGCATGTCCGCTAACGTGGTGCGGCACGCACGCACGTCCGCCTGCACATCATCCGGCATGATGATCTGCATCGACGCAAGATCAGCGTCCAGGGTGTTGTGCAGCTTAATAATGTCATCCACGGTCCCATTGGGATCGTGCAGCTCCGAATTACTGAAGGAGGCGCGGTCATTTACGTCGACATATGACCCAAGCTGCCAACCATATTCGTTGCTAGACTGAAGCATCTTCGACGATAGTTTGATCCGTTCAGAGAAGAGCGTCGTTCGTCTCGGACCAATGATCGCGCCATAGAAGCTAATACAGAGAGCAAGCACCGAAATAGCGATCGGGGCTAACTTGATCCAGTCGCTCACGCCATTCCTTCCTTGCTGAGGAGCCCACCAGCCCTGTCATTCAGCTATCGACGCACGCCCGCGCGATAGCGCTTCATGATCAGTTGCGTCAACAATCTACGCAACTAAACCGTGTGACAAGTGGCGATTTGCCCACAGAAAATTCGCAGCAGCGTGGGTCGGAGTAGCCGTAGGCGTATTCCGCCTTTTCAACAGCAACGGTCGCGGCGGGTTACGCTTTGCCAACCCGCCCTACTCGCTGCCTGCTTATGGAAGCATAAAGGCCTCCGCAGACCTCACGCCGCCTTCGCGGTCTTCTCTTCTGCCGGCGCAGTTTCCATCGCGCGCATGTAGAGATCGAGCAGGCTTTCACGCTCGTCGCGCTCGTCCTGGTCCTGCTTGCGCAGCTTGATGATCTCCTTGAGGATCTTCACGTCGAAACCTTCGCCCTTCGCCTCCGAGAAGACTTCCTTCTTCTGCTCGCTCAATTCCCCGATTTCAGTGTCCAGGTTCTCGATCCGCTCGACGAAGGAACGAATTTTTCCGCCGGGAATGGTGATGTCAGACATGGTGCCTCTCTGCTGAATGAGGTCGTGAAAATGAAAGCAAAGAGATGACCAATGTCTTAAGCAAACGCGATCGCCGCGGCGTTTCGATCGCGGAGGTATTTTGCTTCGGTTCCGATGCGAACGTGACAGCTAGCGTAGGGCGGATTAGCCCACCGGGTCCGCGCATGGCGCGGCCCGATGGCAGGCTCCGGCGTAATCCGCCGCTTCGTTCGCGAGAATCTCGGCGGGTTACGCTTCGCTAACCCGCCCTACTCGCTCGCATGGCAACAACATCACTCAGGTATCGTCAGCCACACGCAACGTGATCCGCGTCAGCTCAGACGGCCGACCGAGCCGCAAGGCAAAACCCGGCCATAGCGCAGTACCGTTGTTGACGTAGAGCGTCATGCCGTCGACGTCGTAGCGGCCCGAGACGAAGCCGGCATTGGCGGGCGCAGCCAGGCGGTCGATCCCCACGATCAATCCGCCATGGGTGTGTCCGGAGAGTTGCAGGGCGACGCCGAGCGCGGCGGCGTTTCGTGCGTCGCTCGGCTGGTGGTCGAGCAGGATGATGGGCGCTCCCTTGGGGGCGCCGTCGAGAACCGCGGCAAGGTCGCGGACCGGATGCGCCCTGCGGCGCGAGGCGCGGTCGGTAATCCCTGCGATCACGAGGCGGCCGCCGCCGCGCTCGAGAACGATGTACCGGTTCTCGAGCGAGCGCAGGCCCAACGCTGCGTAGTGCGCCATCCAGGCGTCATAGCCGAAGATATATTCGTGATTGCCCGAGATCACGTAGACGCCGTCGGCGGCGATCAGGTCCTGCAACGGCGCGATGTCGTTGCGCCGCGCATCGATGGAGCCGTCGATCAGGTCGCCGGTGATCGCGATCAGGTCCACATCGAGCTTGTTCGATCGCGCGACGACTTCGCGCGCCCATGAGGCGGGAAACAGCCGGCTGATGTGAAGATCGGTCAGTTGCAGGATGGTGTAGCCGTCGAACTGACGCGGAAGTCCGCGGATGGCGACTTCGACGTCGTTCAGCGGCGGAATGCGCATCGCCTGGTGGACACCGATCGCGGCGGCTGCGGCCGCCAGCGCGGCAAGTGCGTAGCGGACGCCGTCGGGCGCGCCGACGATGCCGCCGTGGATCAGCGCGGCAACGATCAGGCCGGCATCGAGCGCCAGCTGCAGCAGCGCCAGCAACATGAGCGCACCGAACGCCCAGTTGAACAGCGCGACCACCGGACGCGGAAACTCCGGCGAGAATTCCGATCCCGACGACAGCCTGTTCCAGCGGTGAAACTGCAAGGCGACCAGCACGAGCAACGCTGCGACGAGCTTTGCCGGGAGCGGCCAGTCGAGCGGCCAGATGAAGCGGGCCAGGATCAGCAGGCTGGTCAGGCCGAAGATGAGTTGGGGAATTGGTTCGCTCCGGATCGGATCGGTGGGCTGCGCGGTCGGCGCCCAGCGAAGGTAGTGAGGATCGGCCGCAGGCGTAAGCCGCCATCCTCAGCACATTTTCGGCAAGTCGCGCTTCGCTGAAGCGCCCTGCGGGCTGGCGGCTTTGCTGTGGAGCATGGCTGACGCTGCCGTAGCCAAGGCCGAAGGCTGCGTTGAAGCTTTGCTTGAGGTCTCCAGACACCTCCCCAATCAACGCCCGCCCATCCGGAAATTAAACTTGAACATCGCTCATTTTCCTGATCTATTATTGAACATTGTTCACTTTCGTTGGAGTCGACGATGCAAACGACCTTCCGGATGGACGGATTGACCGGGTCGGATCGGCCCGTGAAACCGTGGATGAAATACACCCCGACGATCATCACGATCGGGATCATTGCGGCGTTCGCGGTGCACGGACGCATCGCGCAGCCGGCCAACTACAATGATTTCGCCGACCACTCGGTGATGTCAGGCATTCCCCACGCAGGCGATGTCCTGTCCAACGCAGGCTTCGCGCTGGTCGCGATCTGGGGTTGGCTGGCGCTCTGGCCCTGGCGCAACAGCGATCAGCTCCGCGCCGCTTGGCCCGGCTATCGCCTGTTCCTGATCGGACTGTTCCTGACCGCGTTCGGGTCCGCCTACTTTCACCTCGTCCCCGGCAATGACCGGCTGACCTGGGACATGCTGCCGATCGCGCTGGCCGGCGCGGGCTTGCTCGTCGGCGTCCGCGGCGACACCCAGCCGGGATCGAAGACCAACATCGAAGCGATCGCTCTCGCGCTGTTCGCCGCAGCCGGCGTCGCATGGTGGGTTTTCACCGACACGCACGGCGCGGGCGACCTGCGGCCGTATCTGTTGTTGCAGGTGCTGCCGCTGATCCTGATCCCGCTCTGGCAGTCGATCCATCGCGCGCCGCGCACCGACCGCATTGCCTTCGCCGCCGCGATGGGGCTGTACGTCGTGGCCAAGGCCAGTGAGGTGCTCGACCATCAGATCGCCAACACGTTCGGCTTCGTCAGCGGACACACCTTGAAGCATCTGCTCGCAACGGCAGCCACCGCCGCAATCGTCTGGGGGCTGACGCGGCGATTCGCCGGCGGCGGGCACTCAGACAATTTCGGAATAATGGAAAAATACCGTTGAGTTGCCCGACGCGTCAAGTCGCTTTTTCCGAGTCTCAGCGGCGCCCGGCTCCTTTGCATGGGGTTGTTTTCGATATTTTCGGACTCGCAGCCCTGCTTCGTCGGTTCAGCGCGTTCCCGGGGTCGGCGGATTGACCGGCATGCCGACCGTATCCATATGCATCTGCATGAACCGGCCGCCCGCCGTTTCGCACCCACCTGGACACAGCCAAATACCATCGGCTCCCGTCCCTAACGCTCCGGAGCCGCCGTGGCCGCCCTCTCCATTCTCGATCTCGTCCGCGTCACCGAGGAAACCGACGCGCGCGGCGCGCTCTACAACGCGCGCGATGTCGCCGTGCATGCCGAGGCGCTGGGCTATCGCCGCATCTGGGTGGCGGAGCACCACAATATGGCCGGCATTGCCAGCGCCGCGACGTCGGTCGTGATCGGGCATATCGCGGCCGGCACCAAGACCATCCGCGTCGGCGCCGGCGGCATCATGCTGCCGAACCACGCGCCCTACGTGATCGCCGAGCAGTTCGGCACGCTGGCGCGGCTGTTTCCGGATCGCATCGACCTCGGCCTCGGCCGCGCGCCGGGCACCGATCAGCTCACGCTGCGCGCGTTGCGCCGCACGCCCGAATCCGCCGAGAATTTTCCGCAGGATGTGCTCGAGGTGCAGGCCTTCCTGGCGGCCGCCGGTCCGAACCAGCGCATCCAGGCGGTGCCGGCCGCGGGCACCGACGTGCCGCTGTGGATTCTCGGGTCGAGCAATTTCGGCGCGATGCTGGCCGGCGAGCTCGGCCTGCCCTACGCCTTCGCCTCGCACTTCGCCCCCGAGCTCTTGAACCAGGCGCTGCAGATCTATCGCGCGCGCTTCAAGCCGTCGGAGCAACTCGAGCGTCCCTACACCATGGTCGGCGTCAACGTCATCGCCGCCGACACCGACGCCGAAGCGCGGCGGCTTGCGACCACGCAGCAGATGTCGTTCACCAACATCTTCCGCGGCGCGCGCGGCCTCAGTCAGCCGCCGATCGACGACATCGAGAGCTACTGGTCGCCGTCGGAGAAAGTCCAGGCGATGCGGATGCTGGAACGCTCCATCGTCGGCTCGCCCGAGACAGTGCGTGCCGGGATCGATGCGCTGGTCGCCGAGACCGGCGCCGACGAGCTGATGATCGTGTCCGACGTCTACGATCACCAGAAGCGGCTGCGCTCGTTCGAGCTGATCGCCAAGGCCGGTGGGATTACGCCGTAGACTTCGCCCGTACCGAGATCATCACGCCCCCGACCGCTACCGATCGTTTCGCGCGGCACGCCTGGCATCGGCGCACGCGCCATCGTTCAGCCCGTGGAACGCTCCGTCTGACAATCGCCGGCTAATGGGGCGATCGATCGTCGCTACAACATCCTCATCGAAGGAGACGGATCATGTGCGACATCCTGAAGAGCAGCCTGACCAAGGCCCTGCGCAGCATCCAGCACGCCTGCTTCACACCGGTCATCCGGGACGACGACGAAGACGATGGCGACTTCACAACGCCGAAGACCAGCATCGAGGATGGTCGGTGAGGCCGCGACGTGGCTTGCGTCGCCGAGGCCGTCGACGAAGTCGCGCTGCGGATGAAGTCCGAGCCCCAGGGCCTCGCGCGCATCGGTTGCCCGGTCGGCGTCCAGCGCGCGCTGGCGCCGCGATTGCCCGAACTGTTCGCGAAATATCCGCGCCTCAGGGCGCAATTCCTCATCACCAACAGGGCGATCAATCTGATCGAGGAGCGGGTCGACGTCGCCCTTCGGATCCGCGAAAACCTCGATACCGACGGCGAGATGCAGATGCGCAGGATCGGCATCAGCCGGCGGATTCTCGTCGCCAACGCGGCCTTGCTCAAGGAGCTTGGTGCGCCCAAATCCGCAGGCGATCTGTCGAACCTGCCGATCCTCGATGCCACCGAAACGCCGGGTCCGCGCACCTGGGAGCTCTCGGGACGCGCGGGCAAAAGGCCTCGGTGGCCGTCGAGCCGAAGGTCTCGGCGGGTGACTTCACCATTCTCATTCAAGCGGCGCAAGCGGGGATCGGCATCGCCCTGCTGCCCGAGCTCGAATGTCAGGGCGCGCTGCGCGATGGAAGACTGGTCCGCGTGCTGCCGGACTGGAGCGCCAAGGACGGCATCATCCATCTCGTCTTTCCGTCGCGGCGCGGCATGCTGCCCGGCGTTCGCGCCACGATCGATCTTCTGGCCGGCGCACTCAAGGCCCAGGTCTAGCTGCGCTGGCTAGGCCTTCTTCACGAACTCCGACTTCAGGTTCATGGCGCCGATGCCGTCGATCTTGCAGGCGATGTTGTGTCCGTCGCTTGCCTCGGTGAGACGGATGTTCCTCACCTTGGTGCCGCCCTTGACGACAGATGACGAGCCCTTGACCTTGAGATCCTTGATCACGATGACGCTGTCGCCGTCGGTCAGCGGGTTGCCATGCGCGTCACGCACGCCCGCGTCCTGCGAGGTCTCGGCAGCTGCAGCGGCCTCGGCGCTCCACTCATGGGCGCATTCCGGGCAGACCCAGAGAGCGCCGTCCTGATAGGCATGCTCGGAATTGCATTTCGGGCAGTTCATTGCAGCGTCCATTGCTCGATATCGTCTCCGCCATCACCGGCGCACCGTAGGGGCGCGTGCGGGCAATGCAAGAGAAAACCCGCCGCGTGGGGCGGCGGCGAGCGCGTGCGCTAGCCTGCCCTGCTCGCAATCTCATTCGCGTAGACCAGCGTCACATCACCGTCGAGGATCGGCTTCGCAACATCGAAGAACCGCGCCACCGCCGGCGAATTGTTGTGCCGGTCCATCGCGGCCTGGTCCACGTATCGCTCATAGGTCGCAAACACGCAGGGATCGGAGGTGTCCTGCGACACGTGATAGCCGACGGTGGACGGCTCGTTGGCCCGCACATGCGCCACGACATCAAGCAATGCCTGGCGCATCGTGGACTCATGACCCCTCTTCGCCCGGATGACCGCCGTGATCGTCAACATGCTCCCCTCCGGAAACCTTGCAGGGCGGATCAGCCGAAAGCGTAATCCGCCGTCGTTCCGGCCATACGGCGGGTTACGCTTGCGCTCACCCGCCCTACGTGGCCTTCACACCCGGCTCAACGCCTGCGCGATGTCGGCGACGAGATCGGACGGATGCTCGATGCCGATCGAGAGCCGGATCGTCGTATCGAGCACGCCGATCTTCTTCCTGATCTCGGCGGGCACGCCGGAATGCGTCATCGTCGCGGGCAGGCTCGCGAGCGACTCGGTGCCGCCCAGGCTCACCGCGAGCTTGAAGATTTGCAGCGCGTTGAGGAATTTCTCCGCGGCCTCCTGCCCGCCGACGATGTCGAACGAGAAGGTCGAGCCGGCGCCGCTGCTCTGGCTTGCGAACACGCGCCCCGCCGGCGATGCCGCGTCGTGATGGCCGAGATAATGCACCTGCGCCACCTTGGGATGGTCGCGCAGATAGTCGGCGACGATCAACGCATTGCGGTCGGCCTTTTCCATCCGCAGGCTGAGCGTTTCCAGCGAACGGCTGATCATCCAGCAGGAATGCGGATCGAGCTGGGTGCCGATCGCGCCGCGCAGCGCCTTGACGTCCTTCATCAGCTTCTTCGAGCCGAGCGCCGCGCCCGCGATCAAGTCGGAATGACCGCCGACATATTTGGTCAGCGAGTACAGCGACAGATCGGCGCCGTGCTCGATCGGGCGTTGAAACACCGGCCCGAGCAGCGTGTTGTCGCAGGCGATGATCGGGGTGAAGCCCTGCGCCTTGCCGATCATGTCGGCGATGCGCCTGACAAGCGCGATATCGACCAGGCCGTTGGTCGGATTGGCCGGCGTCTCGATGAAGATCATCGCGACGCGGCCCTTCTTCATCGCCTCGTCGGCCGCGGCCTTGACGACGCGCTCGTCGAGGCCGTCGGCAAAGCCCACCGCCTGAATCGAAAATGCCGCCAGCGTCCTGGTGAACAGCGTCTCCGTGCCGCCGTAGAGCGGCTGCGAATGCAGGATCACGTCGCCGGGTCGCGCGAAGGCGAACACCGTGGTCGAGATCGCCGACATGCCGGACGAGAACAGCGCGCAGCTCTCGGTGCGCTCATAGATGGCAAGCCGGTCCTCGACGATCTCGCTGTTCGGGTGATTGAAGCGCGAATAGACCAGCCCCGCTCCCATGCCTTCCGGGGGCTCGCGGCGGCCCGCGACGAAATCGAAAAAGTCCTTGCCGTCCTCGGCGGTGCGGAACACGAAGGTCGAGGTCAAAAATACCGGCGGCTTGACCGCGCCCTCCGACAGCTGCGGATCGTAGCCATAGTTCAGCATCTGGGTTTCCGGATGCAGCAGATGGTTGCCGATGTGGGTCTTGGATGGAAACGGTTTTGTCATGGCCGGTCTCCTTTCGCAGGCCCGCCGCGTTGGCGGCGATTCCCGGAATGATGAGACCGAGCATACCCCAGCTTTGTGCCATTCTGCCAAAGCACGGCATCGGGCAGTTCTGGATAATTTACGGCCGGCGTGCGCCCTGCGCCGCCGGCCGTATCCGAAATCTCACGCAGCAGTGAAGACGCGGCTACCAGCTGCGATCCACATTGCGCACTTCGCCGGTGCGCGCGTCGACATCGACCTGCATCCAGCGGCCGCGATAGTCCCGGCCCTCGACCTCCCACTCGTCACCGAGGAACTGGGTGTTGGACACCGTCACGATGCCGAGATTGGTTGCGACGTCGAGGGCTGCCTCCATCGAGATCTGGCTGCCGGAATCATAGGCCATCGCAGGCGTCGCAGCGCCAATCGCCAGGGCCGCGATGGCAGGAATAATGAAGCTTCGCATCGGTCACTCCTCATGGAACGGATGTTATGCCGGATGAAACGAGCGGCGCAGGCGATCAGTTCCAGGAACAGCAACGACGGAACAGCACGAAACTTCGGCAGTCGCGGCAATTTGGTGGCAGTTGCGATTTCATCGACGCGCGCTCGCGTGACGCGATCCTTTCTTCCACATCCGAAAGCCGCCCTCGAACGCGTTGGCGTTGTCGCCGAACCGCACCTTGGGTGGCGGGTTGTCGACCTTGTCGGCGTTGCCGCCGCCGAGCACGACGTAGTCGGGCTCAAGCGCGGCAGACAGCCGCGCGATGACGTCGTCGACGCTCTTGCGCCATTTCTTCAGGCCGCGGCGCTCGAGCCCCGCGGCGCCGACATAGTCCTCGAAGGTCTCGCCCTTGCGGTATGGCAAATGGCCGAGCTCCATCGGTTCGAAAACGCCCTCCACGATCATCGCGGAGCCGAGCCCGGTACCAAGGCCGAGAAACAGCATCCGCCCGCCCTGATAGCTGCCGATCGCCTGCATCAGCGCATCGTTGACGACCTTGACCGGCCGGCCGAACGCGCTGTGAAAATCGAAGCCGGCCCAGCCGCGGCCAAGGTTATGCGGCTCCGTCAGCGGACGGTTGTGAACGACAGGTCCGGGATAGCCGATCGAGATCACATCATAGGACCAGTCCCCGGTCAGCGCCTTGACCTGCCGCACCATCTCGATCGCGGACAGACCTGGACCGGACTCGAATTCGCGCTTGATGCGGTCCTTGTCGGTCATGACCTTCACATGCGTGCCGCCGATGTCGATCGCAAGCACGATCCGGCGCGACGCGGGCTTTGCCGCTTTCTTCGCTGTTGTCCTGGCTGCTGTCTTGCTGGTTTTCCTGGCCATCAATCCGCTCTCTGCTGCGCATCGAGTGGAGCAGAGAAACGCATCGCGCGCCACAGCCCGTTCCGCATCTGACTCCATTTTGTTCACGAAGAACGAATCGGAGTCGAGAAAATCAGCGCAGCTCAAGCCTTAACAAGGCGTGTGCATCGGCCACACCGAAACAGCTGATGTTGTACCGAGGTGGGATTATTGCTCTCGGCGCGGAATATCGCGCGGCAACTCACGCGCACTGCGTTCAGTTACGTCATTGATCAAGCGATCAGCTGCACCACAGCCACGTTCCCGATCCGACTCCAGTTTGTTCGCGAAGAACGAATCGGAATCGAAAAATCTGCGCGAAGCGATTCTTAACAACACGTTCCATCGCATCGGTAACGACGCACTTTATAGGCCGATTACCCGAAGCATGATCCGCCATCTCTCCGCGACGTTTCTGCGGCGAGTCACACGGCGCGTGTCATCGTCCGCGCTTCGCGCGGACACGTTGACTACCCCGCCCTGCGCGCGAGGCAAGCCGCCAGTCTTCGAGGTGAAGCCAAAGCGCTTCCGCGACCGGTCCGTGCGAATGTCGGCGATGGCGGATTGCCGACAGATTTTCCTCGCGGCCCGGAAAATTCGGTCCGGCGATGCTGATCAGCCGACCGCCCCGGAGTTCATCCACGATCAGCCATGCCGGCAGATGACCCCAGGCGAGCCGATGCAGGATCAGCTCCTTCTTCATCACCTGGTCCGGCACGGTACACTGATGGGCACCTTCGATCAGGAAGAAGCTTTCCGGCGACGATTGCCGCGCCGTGTCGCGGATCACGCATTGCGTGAACGGGCGCATCTGCTCCGGCGTGACTTTCTTCGTCCATACAAACGGCAGAAACCCGGGAGCGACAACCGGCACCATCACCGCGGTTGAGAGCTTGATCTGCTCGACGCGCGGATCCGACGGGTCCGCGCGATGAAAAATCAGGTCGGCGTCCCCCTCGGTCAAGCGCTCGAGCGGTCCCCCGACCGCCTCATATTCCAGATGCAGGCGCGTCCTGGGATATTTGGCAAAGAACCCCGACAGCATTTGCAGAACCGGCGGCCGTGGGCACAGGTCGCCAATCACGACACGCAGGACGACCTCCTCTCCGCTGGCCAGCTGATCGGCATAGGTCTGCAAGAGATCGAGCTCGCGCAGCGTCACCTGCGCCCGTGCGTGAAACGTCCGCCCCGCGTCGGTCAGCTCAACGCGATATCCGCTGCGATCGAACAGCGTGAGGCCGAGCTGCTGCTCGAGCCGGGCAACCGCAGCGAACACCGACGGATGCGACCGGTTCAGCGCAGTGCCGGCGGCCTGAAAGCTTCGCTTCGTCGCGACCGCGTCGAAGCAGCGTAGATCGTGGAGCTTGATATGATCCATTGTTCATAAAACCTACAGAGATTGCTCGATCTTAGTAATTTCTCTTCCGGAGGGCGAGTCCTAGCCTGGCGCAATGCGAAGCCGGCGGCTTCCATCAGCAGAAGGGATTGACGAGATGAGCGGCGATCAGCACTTCACGACCGGGGACGGCTGCCGGATTACGTACCGTCGCGACGGCCCCGATGACCGGCCGGTGCTTGTGCTCTCGAACTCGATCGCCACCAATTTGCACATGTGGGACCGTTCCGCGCCGGCCTTCACCCGATCCTTTCGCCTGCTGAGATACGACACCCGTGGTCACGGCGGTTCAGAGGCGCCCGTGGGCGCCTATTCGCTGGACCGGCTGGGCCGCGATGTGGTCGAGCTGCTCGACGTCCTCAACATTGATCGGGCGCACTTCCTCGGTCTGTCGCTTGGCGGGTTCATCGGGCAGTGGCTCGGCATCTTCGCGCCCGAGCGCATCGATCGCCTGATCCTCTCGAACACCTCGTCGTATCTTGCGTCCGAGCTGCCGTTCGACGACCAGATCCGCGCCGTCCTGGCAGCCAGGGACATGGAGGCAATCGCAGACGGCTTCATGCGCAACTGGTTTCCCGCGACGATGCTGGCGGCGCCGAACGAAATTGTCGACGAATTCCGCACCATGGTGCTTACCACCCCGCCGCGCGGCCTCGCCGGATGTTACGCCGCACTGCGCGATGTCGATCTTCGCCGCACCATCGCGCTGATTGCGGCGCCGACGCTCGTCATCGGCGGCGAGAGCGACACCGTCACGCGGGCCAGTCACAGCGAGGCGATCGCTGCAGCAATCGCCAATGCAAAACTCGCTCTGCTGCCCGGCGTTCACATCCTCAATGTCGAGCAGATGGACCGATTCAACGAGGAAGTCGCGAGCTTCCTGCATGCCGCGCCCTGATTATGTTCCTCATCCGACTCCATTTTGTTCGCAAAGAACGAATCGGAATCGGGCAAATCAGCACAGAGCGAATCTTAACAACACGTTTGCAATCCCGATGCGGGTGCACCTTGTAGGGCGGATTAGCCGAAGGCGTAATCCGCCCTCGCAACAAAGATGGCGGGTTACGCTTCGCTAACCCGCCCTACGCGATCACTCTCATATTCGAGCTCCGGCCGCAGCGCGCGCATCTTCCCGGCAAGCCTGCGGCTTGCCGTCTCCTCCGCGTGCGCGAGACGGTTGACCAGCGCGACATAGTCAGCATCGCTCTTGTGCTGATTGAGTTTCGACTGGCCCTCGATCTCGTCGACGACGATATCGATCACCCTGATCCCCGCCAGCATCTGTTCGCGCTTGCCCGGCTCCATCTGTGCGAGGTCCCAGGGTTGCTTCGGCAGCCGCGCCTCGGAGACTGCAAGCAGCGCATCGCCATGGCCGCGGTTCTCCTCGTAATCGCGCAGGCGCGCGACGCCGGACAGATGCACCGCCTCGTACAGCCAGGTCGAGACGTTATCGCGCGAGACGTACCAGTCGTTCGAGATATAGGCGTCGTCGCCGGAGACGATCAGCAGGAAGCGCCTGACGCCGTCGGCGAGCTCGACCAGCGGGTTCCTGGCGGTGAGATGGATTTGCACGACCACGCGGTCGTCGCGCCGCGTGATCACGAACGGCACATGCGATGCCCGCGGGCCGCGCGCATCGGCGGCGACGATGGCGCCGAAGCCGCGCGCCGCCGCAAAGGCCAGCGCGCGGTCCTGCTCGATGCGAAACTGGGGACGGAGGATGTGCATGGCGGCGGCGCTCGCAGCTGGAGGGAGACGACCCAGCGAGGCTAGCGCAACTTTCGCCGGAGATCACCGCCATGCACCATCCGGCTCAGCAGATCATGGCATTGTCGCCATGATCGCAGACGCCGCCGGGCTGGTCCCGCGGCAGCGCCTCGGACTCGCCGAAGCGTAGAGCCGGTGCCCGGAGCGGTGCACCGCTCCAGTGGTTGGCGCCGGGGTGCCCCTTCACGAAGGCGTATGGCCCGGCCGCCGGAACCTCGCGCGCCATGGCCGACGTCGTCAGCATGGCGAGCGCGACCAGGCCCGCAGCGACGTGCTTAATCCCGATCATCGAGCTTCTCCTGTCGGATTCAACAGGATGGGGCTATCTCGCCCGCCTGCTGAAGCATTTTCGCTGCTACCATGACGAATGGCGGTGCCCGATTATTCCGGGACGACGAGGCGAATTCGCGTGTCCCACGGCTCGGTTCGACACATTCGATTGATCGGGGCGTGACCGGCTTCCGGAAAGTTGCCTCCGCACCCATGGTCGTCATCGCCCAATCCCTTTCACAACCAGAGCCGGTGGTTATGGGGTCCTGGCTTTCGCCAGGACGACGATTGTGGAGATCGCGGGCTCGAACCAGGGAGACCGCGACGCGACCGTCTCGCAGCACCACGCCAACGAGCGCCGCGCATCCGTAGAGGCTCGTTCCGCCGTTGAACTGACCGCAACTGACGGGTTACGCTGTCTCAATTCTCACGCCCTCCCGCTGGAAGGATCACCATGAACGGCAATCGATATTATGGCGTCCGCGTCGAGGGCGCGAAATACGGCGTGGGGTTCGGCTCGGCACTGGCGATTGCGATCTCCTACACCAAGAACCATTCGATCCTGTGGGCGATCATCCACGGTATCCTGGGCTGGCTGTACGTCATCTACGCGGCACTGTTCGGTTGATGCGGACAACATGACCGTCATCTCGATCCAGTCCCAGGTCGCCTGGGGCCATGTCGGCAACAGCGCCGCGGCCTTTCCGATCCAGCTGCACGGCATCGACGTCGTCGCCGTTCCGACCACGCTGCTCAGCAACCGTCCGGGCTATCCGACGATCCGCGGCCGGGTGCTCGACGTGCAGCTCGTCGCCGACCTGCTGCGCGGGGTCGAGGAGCGTGGCGCGGTCGAGGCCGCGCGGATGATCCTGTCGGGCTATCTCGGCTCAGCCGACATCGCCATGGATGTCGCCGACTTCGTCGCCCGTGCCAAGGCACAAAACCCGGCCCTGCTCTATTGCTGCGATCCCGTGCTCGGCGACCGCGACCGCGGCATGTTCGTGCGATCGGACATTCCACCACTGGTGCGCGACCAGCTCTGTGCGCTGGCCGACATCATCACGCCCAACCATTTCGAGTTCGAATTCCTGTGCGGCGCGCGCGTGACGACAATCGATGACGTGGTTGCGCAGGCACGCACGCTGATGGCGCGGGGACCGGCGACCATCGTCGTGACCAGCGCCGAGCTTGCCGGCACGCCCCACAGTGAGATCGAGACGCTGGCGATCGAGCATACGGGAGCCTGGAGGGTGCGCACCCCGCGCGTGCCGATCAGCCCGTCCGGCACCGGCGACCTGTTCGCCGCGCTGTTCGTCGCCGCCCGTGTCCGCGGCCTCGCGACACCGGACGCGCTCAGCCATGCGGCATCAGGCATCCACGGCGTGCTGGAGCGCACCGCACAGAGAGGAACCGAGGAGATGCGGATTGTCGAAAGTGCCGACGTGATGCTCGATCCGAAGCCGCGCTTCGCGGCGGTCGCCATCCCCGCATCCTGACATCCGGAACCCACGACATGATCGACCTCACCACCCTCCTCACCTACGCCGCCGTCGTGCTCGGCCTGTTCCTGATCCCGGGGCCAGCCGTGCTGCTCGTGCTGGCGCGTTCGGTCACCGGCGGCGCGCGCGTCGGCGTTGCGACCGGGCTCGGCATCGCGCTGGGCGATCTCGTCCACACCGCGATGGCGACGTTCGGCCTGTCGGCGGTGCTGATGACCTCGGCGCTCGCGTTCTCGATCGTCAAATATGCCGGCGTGATCTACCTGATCGTGCTCGGCATCCGCGCGCTGTTCGAGAAGAACGACGACCTGCATTTGCCGGCGTCGCAGCCGGTCGATCCGCGCCGCGCGTTCCGGCAGGCGATCTGGGCGGAAATGCTCAATCCGAAGACCGCGCTGTTCTTCCTCGCCTTCCTGCCGCAGTTCGTCCATCCCGGCCACGGCTCGGCCGTCGCGCAGTTCGCGACGCTCGGCCTGATCTTCGTCGTGATGAGCGCGGCCTATACCTCGCTGCTCGCGCTCGCCGCCGGCCGGATCAGCCCGTGGATCAGGCGGCATCGCCGCATCGGGCAGTGGCAGGGCCGCGTGGTCGGCACGATCTATATCGCGCTCGGCATCCGCCTCGCGTTTCAGGAACGCTGAGCCGCAAAGACTTTGAGGGGGAGACATGATCGGGGCCGGCCTGAAATCGCGCATCGCGGCAGCAATCATCGTTGCCGGGCTTGCGACGCTGCTCACCGCCCCCGCGCTGGCGTTCGACTACGCGCGCTACAAGGAAACCGATCTCGACGACGTGCTGGCGCAGCCGCGGCCCAAGACCGGCTTCGACCTCAACGGTTCGAAACCATTGCGGCTCGAGGTCACGCTGGTCTCCTACGAGGAAACATGCGCGATCCAATCGCTCGAATCGACGATGCGGATGCAGGGCTTCACGAAGGAACAAATCGACGGCACCCAGGTCTCGCGCTGCATCAAGGTGCGTTCGGCGAAGGGCAAGGAAGCGATCCTCTACATCCAGGACGTGGTGCGCGCTTTCCTGCCCCGCGAAGTACCGCTTGGCAGCCGCCTGACCCTGTTCGCGATCCATGTCTTCACCGCCCACGAGGGACCCGGGCTGCTGGTCAATGAATTCCAGACCCTCAAAGCCGCGCCTGCCACGGCCGCCAAGGAAGCAACGGAGCCACCCTGCGGATGCGGCACGGCGGATTTTCATCCCGGCGTCGACATGACGTCGGACAAGGAAGGCGCGCCGGTGGCCGCGATGGACGATGGCGTCGTGATCCGGGTCGAGCCGGATGACCAGGCCTCGGTGGACGCCTTCAACATCGGACACTGCGGGCGTTATGTCGTGGTCAAGCACACCTATCCCAATGAACACGTCGTCTTCAGCCGCTATGCCCAGCTCGGCCGCATCGTCGGCGCCGATGGCCGGCCGGTTGCGGTCGGCGCGAAGATCCGGAAGCAGGACAAGATCGGCGAGGTCGGCCCGCGCAAGGTGCTGCATTTCGAGGTTCGGCCCGCCGTCATCGGGGGGCTCAAGACCGATGCGGCGTGGCAGGCGCGCTATGGCAATGACCCGTCGATGGAGTGGTCGCACTACGATCCCGTCAATCCCCAGACCTTCGATGCGGACGTGTTCGCCGGCCGCCCGCGCAAACCATGAGGACAGATTGTCTCCACTGAAGCCCCAAGCCACCTATGACGACTTCGCTCGCCTCGACATCCGGATCGGCAAGGTGGTCGAGGTGCAACCGCTTCCGCGCGACCGCAATCCCTCCTACAAGGTCGGCGTCGATGTCGGCGCCGAGCGGATCATGTGGTCGAGCGCCCAGATCACGAATTACGAGCCGGCGGCGCTGGTCGGCTCGCTGGTGGTGTGCGTCTGCAATCTGGGTGCGAAGAACATCGCGGGTTTCACCTCGGAACTCCTGATCCTCGGCGCCAAGGACGCCTGTGGCCGGGTGATCGTGCTCGGCCCGCGCAGCGAGGTGGCGATCGGCGAGCCGATCTTCTGACGCCGCGGAGATCACGGCCGCGTGATTCAAATCGTCTGGAATCCCCGTAGTTTACCGATGGGGGATCACCCGGATTCTCGGTGCCCGCGCGCGCTGCTATTCCAATGCGCGAGAATCGCTTCGGCATGGGAATCGGAAGATGTCTGCAGTTTTCTTTCACTGCTCCGACGACAAGCACGTGATCCTGGATCGCATCGGCGCCGCCATGGACTTTTCGGAGGCACGCGCCCATGCGGAGCAGCTGGCGCGCAGCTTTGTCATGACACCGAGCGCGGAAGACTGGCGCAACTGGGCGGTCCACGTCACCGACGACATCGGGACCGAGATCTTCGAGCTGCCGTTCACCGCCATCCTCGGCGAGTTGCACTGAGGGGCGCGCCATGAATGCGATGGAACTTGCCCTGCGCCCGCTTCGCCGCCGCCTTGCCCACTTTGTCGCGCGCTTCGTCGCGCTGCTCGACGGTGTCGCCAACCCCTATCGCCCCGAACTGTATTACATGCGCGGACCCGGCCCGAAGTGCCGCGCCAGGCAGCAAGCCGCATTGCGCGACTAGTTCGGGGGCGTCCAGGACGAGAAAAGGCCGGCGGGCGTTACGCCACCGGCCTTCTCCTGCAGCTGCCGGTTCCCGGAGTCCGGTTCCGCTGCATTTCCAACTGGGCTCAAGCTTGCGACGACAGTTTTAATCAAATCTTAACGACATGGCGGTGAGCTACGGCACAGGACTCCTTCGCCGTGCTGCGCGCGCTTGGTCGTTCATCTTGCTCAACGCGCTGCACACCGTTTTTGTGCCGATCGCTCGATGATTGTGCGCCTCGCATCTTAGGGAATGCACGACTCAGTGTTACCCTGTGATGCAAACCGAAATGGAGAACTTCGGGATGCCGTACTACACCTTCGATCTCGTGGTGGGGGACGAGTTCCGTAATCAAGGAACGATCATCCTCGAAGACATCAGCCTTGCCTCCGATCGCGCCGATCAGCTCGCCGACGAGCTGTCGCAGGTCAAGCCGGAGCTGAAGTCACGCGGCTGCGCGGTGCGCGTCACCGACATTGACCGGCACGAGCTGTACCGGACACCGCTCGATCCCGTGCCACGTTGGCGCAGGACGGGCTAGCGCCGGCAGGAACTGGGTTCAGCTGATCGCGCTTGTCCGCGCGCGGTCCTGATCTTGCTGCGCGGCGGCAGGTAGCGCCGCCTCTGCAAGACCGGCTCGCGCGTGGCCCGATCACTTCTTCAGATTCAATCGGCCGATGAAGTCGCGCTTGCCGAGCGGCGCGCCCTTGTGACGCAGGATGTCGTAGGCGGTGGTCGAGTGGAAGAAGAAGTTCGGCAGCGAGAACGACATCAGGAATCCTTCGGCCGTGAACGGCATCGAGCGGTCACCGACCTTGAACATCACTTCGCGCCCGAGCAACGCATTGACCGCATCCGGCGTCAGGGCCGACAATTCGCTCTGCGCGTCCTTCACCAGCGCCTGCAGCGCGGCGTAATCCAGATCGGGCTTGCCGGAGGGCGGGACGAACACGCCGTTCTTCGCGGCCTCCATCGCGCCGCGGGAATGATGCGCGAGCGAGACCACCTGGAAGCGGAACGGCAACATGTCGGGAAACAGCCGGGTCTCGACGATCTCGGCCGGATCGACGCCGCTCTCCTTGAAATGCGCGAGGCTCTTGTCGAGAAAGCCCGAAGTGGCGCCGAGGATCTGCAGATAGTTGGCAACGGTCGCGTCGTAGAGTGAAAAGGTCATGGCGAATTCCCCCATATAGAATTTGTCTGCTGCTTGCCGGCGCAGAGTTCCCGGAATTTCCGGCGAAGGCAAGCGGCACTGGGGATTCGCAATTCGAATGGTCCAGCGCCCAGCGCCGGATCATTCGATCAGCACGTGGCTTCTGACCGTCAGCTTTGATGCGGTCCGCGCATCATCTTCATGGCGTCCTCGATATGGCGCCAGTCGCGCGCGTCTTCGGTCTCGCCCTTGCTCTCGCAGGCCACAGCGTTCTGCGCCGCCTGGGCGATCGCCTGCGCGCCGTGCTTCTCCAGCATCTGCCGCGCGATGGTGTGAATCTGCATCTCGGCTATCATGGCGCTCTCCTCGGCTGTCAAAATGCCGCAAAGACGGCCCTCACCGCGCGTCCTGCGGCTGACATTAGAAACCACTGAACGGCACGTCTGGTTCCAGTAAGATCCCGATGCGCGACACAATCAGCGGTTCCCACGCGCCACGGCGGCGGTTACAGAGGGGCGAACTCCGTCCCTTCCCGGGTTGCCGTGCCCATGGCGCAGAACATCTACGACGATCCCGGCTTCTTCGCCGGCTACAGCCAGCTGCCGCGGCAGGTCCGCGGTCTGCTTGGCGCGCCCGAATGGCCTGCGATCCGCGCCATGCTGCCTGATCTGGCCGGCAAGCGCGTGGTCGATCTCGGCTGCGGCTTCGGCTGGGTGTCACGCTGGATGCGCGAGCAAGGCGCGTCCGACGTGCTCGGCGTCGACCTCTCGCAGAACATGATCGCGCGCGCCACTGCCATGACGCAGGATCCGGCCATCACCTACGAGATCGCCGACCTCGAGACGCTGGAGCTGCCGAAGGCCACGTTCGATCTCGCCTACGGCGCCCTCACCTTCCACTACATCAGGGATTTTGATCGGCTGGCGCGCATGCTCTATCGCACGCTCGTCGCGGACGGGCATCTGGTCTTCACCATCGAACATCCGATCTACATGGCGGCCGCCCATCCGGACTGGGGACGCGACCAGGACGGCCGCAAGACCTGGCCGGTCAACCGCTACTTCATCGAAGGCGAACGCCGGACGGATTGGTACGTCAAGGGCGTGCTGAAATATCACCGCACCGTCGGCACCACGCTCAATGCGTTGATCGGCGCCGGCTTCACGCTGCGCCATGTCGAGGAATTCTCCCCGACGCGGGAGCAGATCAAGGCGATGCCCGAACTCGCCGACGAACTCGAGCGACCGATGATGCTGCTGGTGTCAGCGCAGCGTTAACATCACGCCGCGAGCAGCTTCTCGAATTCCTCGGGCGGGTATGATTTTCCGTCCTTGTCGGTGATCACCACCTGCCATCCCTCGCTGGCCCAGACCCTGGCCTTGGCGATGATGATGAACGTGCTCTCTCGCTCGATCCTGACCGTTTCGTTCTCGCGTTCTGCGATCATCTTGTAGGCCAACGCTTGTCCCTCGCCGACGTCATCCATCCGACGGCTTGTTGGCAGCGGCTTTGGGCCGCAATTCGCTGGGAGTGTGACAATTTGGTGGAAGCCCCACTGCAAGATGCGGCAGAGCGCAATTTGCGGTCGCGGCTACGCCAGCTTGCCCATCAAAGTCGGCATATCGAGCGCCGACGAGTTGACATTGACGCTGCGCGCGAATCGCAGCTGCGGACCCTCGAAGGTGCAGGTCACGGTATCGCGGAACGCCGATTCGACGAAGGTCCAGGTCATCACGAAGGTGCGCAGGTCGCGCCAGGTGCCGCTCGCAACCACCCACATCATTTCGGGCTGGTACTCATGATGCAGCTTGTTGCCGGTCATCGTCGTGGTGCCCTCGCGCGGCACGTCGAGACCGACCTCGATCTTGTGAGTGCCCCTGTTGTCCTCGAGCGTGAAGGTGCAGGTCTTGGCGGCGAAGCTGAGACCGACCGATTTGATCGCATCGGCATTCTCCGGCATCTGCCAGGTCTTGCCGGAAATCTGCGCGGCGACCGGCGACGATGCCGGCACCAATGGCGTCAGCAGCTGCAAGGCCGCGGTACGCACCTTCAGCTTCTCGGCATCGGCATCGTTCTTCGCCACTGTGCCTGCGAACATCGCCGGGAAATGCCGGAACACCAGTTTGTTGAAACCGCTGCGTTGCGGAATGCCGGCGGTGATCGCGAGCACGGCGTTGTGCTTGGGGAAGACGAAGCTGAGCTGGTCGAACAGCCCGTCGGCGTAGAACGTCTCGGGCCCGATCCACCATTGATAGCCATAGGTGTCCTTGACATGCGGCTGCTGCACCGCCGCCACCCAGTCGGCGGGCAGCACCTGCTTGCCGTTCCACATGCCGTTCTGCGCATACAGGATGCCGAGCTTGAGGCAATCGACCGTCTTCCAGCTCAGCCCGTTGGCGCCCGGCGAGATGCCCTCGGGCCCGACAGGCCATTCGTAGCCCGAGATTCCAAGCGGATCGAACAGCCGCGGCTTCAGATAGTCGGCGACGGTTTCGCCAGTCGTCTTGGTGACGATCGCGGACAACAGGTAAGTCGCAGCCGAGGTGTAGACCCATTTCGTGCCCGGCTGATAGACGACGGGAATCTTGAAGAACTCGGCGACCCAGCTGGTCTTGATCGGCCGCCACGCCGATCCCGAGGTCATCGAGGCGTGGCCGGTGCGCATGGTCAGGAGATCCTCGACCGTCATCGCCGCAAGCTTGTCGTCAACATCAGGCGGCAGCTTGTCCTTGAAGAACGAGACCGCCTTGTCCTGCAGGCCGAAGCGCTTGTCGGCCATCGCGAGCCCGACCGCGCTGACGGTGACGCTCTTGGTCAGCGAATGCATCATGTGATTGCGATCGGCGCGATACGGCGACCACCAGCCCTCCGCGACTACCTGGCCGTTGCGCCAGAGCATGAAGCTGTGCAGCTCGTAACCCTGGCGGTCGACCTCGTCGAGGAAATCGAGGATCGCGGATGGCGCGATGCCCTGCTCGTCCGGCCGGCCGCGCGACAGCCCATCCGCGAACGCGGTCT